>JAFVFM010000165.1 GCA_017475415.1 Solobacterium sp. | reverse complement strand
TATAGAGATTTAGGTATAGAAGAGGTATTAATCTCTTTAGCAGAGGATGGTGTGTTATTGGCTTATGAAGATAAAAAGATATGGTATAAACATAGGCAAATTGATGTAAAAAATGCTACAGGAGGTGGAGATAGCTTTTTAGGGGCTTATCTAGTTGAACGCTTAAATGGCAAAAATCCACAAGAGGCAATTTATTCAGCTATGGCAGCAGCTGTAGTAACGATTGAAAAAGATGTTGTATATTCTCGGCAGTTAACAAGAGAATTAATTGAGGAAACAAAAAAGATATTAGAAGTGAAGGAGTTTATATTATGAACATTAGAGTAAACAAAGAAGTAGAATTAGCTTTGAAAGAAGGTAAGCCAGTAGTTGCTTTAGAATCCACCATCATTAGTCATGGTATGCCATATCCACAAAATGTAGAAACAGCCTTAAATGTAGAAAAAATCGTACGTGAAAATGGAGGCGTTCCTGCGACAATTGGCATTATTGATGGCGTTGGTGTAGTGGGAATGAGCGAAGAAGAAATTGAAGAATTCGGGAAAAGAGGTATGTCTATTCCTAAGGTATCTAGAAGAGATATGCCTATGGTTATGGCGAGTAAATCATGGGGTGCGACAACTGTAGCTACAACGATGATACTTGCTTCACTTGGCGGTATAGAATTCTTTGTGACAGGTGGCATTGGTGGTGTACATCGCGGGGCAGAAACAACCTTTGATATTTCTGCAGATTTAGAAGAATTAGGCCGTACGAATGTAACAGTCATTTGTGCTGGCGCAAAGGCAATTTTGGATTTACCTAAGACCCTTGAGGTATTAGAAACAAAAGGTGTTCCTGTATTAGGCTATGGAACGGAAGAATTACCTGCCTTCTATACACGCACTTCTGGTTTGAAAGTGGATTACAAAGTGAATAATCCTAAAGAAGCTGCTGATATAGTACGCGCAAAAAGAGATTTGAAATTAGATGGTGGTATTCTTATTACAAATCCAATTCCAGAAGAAGATTCCATGGATGCAGATAAGATTAATGCAGTGATTGATAATGCAATAAAAGAAATGGATGAAAAGGGAATTAAAGGAAAAGATTGTACACCATTCTTATTAGCGAAAGTTGCTGAGATTACAGAAGGTAAATCATTAGCGGCGAATATTAAATTAGTGTATAACAATGCAAAAATAGGAACATTAATTGCGAAGGAATATTGTGATGAAAACTGATCTTGTAACACATCCTGTCACAAAAGATAGTTTAATTGCGGAATTAAGAAAGCTTGGCGTAAGTGGGAATCAAATTATTGAAGTCCATTGCCGACTTTCTTCTTTTGATTATGTGATTGGTGGAGCAAGTACAGTAGTGGATGCACTATTAGAAATAGCTGAGGATGGAGGTACAATATTAATGCCTACTCATGTGGCGGGAAATAGTGAGCCTAGTGGATGGAGTAAGCCTGCAGTTACGCCTAGCTTATATCAAGAAATGCGGGCTGCCTTACCAGCATTTGATCCTAAGTCATCGTATATCTATGGTATGGGAGCAGTAGCAGAAAATTTCCGTCAACGTCCTGGTGTAATCATTTCCTCACATCCAAATGTTTCTTATGCAGCATGGGGTAGATACGCAAAGCTTTTATGTAATAGACAATCTTTACATTTCCCCTTATCCGAAGAATCCCCGTGTGCACGATTATATGAATTAAAGGGTTCAGTTCTTTTATTGGGTAGTGATTTTGATACTTGTACATGCATGCATCTTGCAGAATATCGTAGCGATTGTCGTCCGATTTGTATATCGGCTGCTAAAATAAAAAATGAAGATGGCGATGAATGGAAGAAATATTTAGATTTGAAAATTAATAATGAAGCATTCATGAAGATTAAGAAAAAAATGCAAGAGAAAAAAATGATAAAAGAAAGCGAGTTAGGTGGTTGTCATATCCAATTCTTTTCAGCAGCTAAGGCTGTAGATGAAGCTACAAAATATTTCGAGAAAACAGTTGTCTATGACTTATATCGCTAAAGTCGGTACTGCCGGCTTTTTTTCTTGGACAAAATATAGATTGCGAGTACAATTGATAGGTATGATACCTGAAGTAGGAAGTTATGTATATATTCAAAGCTTTAAACATGATGGCAGTTTACATCGTACATGGTGTAGGGGCTATGTTTTGGAAGCGGATGAAGATCATATTGTTGCGGTTACCGATAAGGCTTGGGTGATTGAGTCAGATGGTAGAAAATGGTTAACG
>JAFVFM010000164.1 GCA_017475415.1 Solobacterium sp. | reverse complement strand
TCTTGGCCCAAATTATAATTACCTGTTTTATTTTGGCTCATTGCCTTTAAATGAGCAGGATTATAAATGACATATTGTTTACCATCTTCTAAAATAGGTTCACTTGCCACAGGTTCTGGCTCTGGTTCAGGTTCAGTTTCTTCTGTTTCAATTGCGTGGTATAAACGCATCGCATGAATCGCTTCATTATCTTCCTTATATTGATAAGCTGTAAAACGCCCATTATAGATTTCTGCATATTGATTTTCACGATTCACATTAGCGAGATAGAAATGGTCTAGTGTACTAGCACCAATAAAAGTCCAAGTATCATTTTCATCATCCATTGGTAAGCTATTGCGTGAACCAGCAGATAGTTTTCTGCCATCTTTATCTGTTAATGTAACAACTGTTGGTCCTGTTGTACCATCTTCTAGTGTTTCTTTACTTAAACCAACTGTCCATATTACATCAGCTGTTGCGTTAGTAACCTTATTGTCTTCAATAATTACATCTGTTGCAGCACGATAATATGTAGCTTCATCTACAGACGACATCGCTTTTGCCTGATTCTCATTGTAAATCACAATAGTATCGCCATCTTCAATAGTCTTAAGATCTGTAATCAAGCCTTCTTTTGGACCTGTTTCTGTAGGTTCTTCTGTTGTTTCATCTAAGACAAATAATTGCATTGTTAAATTCGCTGCATTAGCATCAGTTAGCTCAGCTGAAGCGAATTGTGCTGCACCATTATATTCTGATTTAGCTATATATAATGGTGTTTCATTTGTCTTACCTAGATATTCACTATGGCGGATTCTCACACCACCTTCTGCTTCTTCTAGGAACCAACTTGTTTTTGTTGGAATAGCTAAGTTATCTGTCTTGATTTCTATTTTTAGATTTCCAGAGTTAGAAACAAGATTGAGAATACGTATTCCATTTGCATCCTCACCACAAGTGAAGGTATAAGCTTGTTGTCCTTCAATTGTGTTTGTGCCTACTTCCCAAAGTAAGTTATCTGTTACATCACTAATTTTATTATCCGTAACACTTACTGAAGTAGCTGCACGATAATTATTATTTGTGCCTGCTTTATTTACATCTAAAGCTAAGCCTGAAGCTAGGTTGTAGATTACAACCTTGTCTCCTGATGCAAGACTACTTAAGTCTGTTAAAAGACTTGCCGTCTTGCTGGTAGTAGCTTCTTCTGCATGCATTTCTACCAAACGCGTTGGTAGTAATTGCAGTGTCAAGAAGAGAGCCAAAAAGAGACGCAAAAACTTGTTCTTTTTCATATATTATCTCCTCCTTGTTTATCTGTTAGGTCATCCAACAGAAACTGAACATGAAACATAACCTAATTGTATTATGTTCAATCAATCTATTCCATAGCCCAATACATCTTTTTTACGTTTTTTCACTTTTGTACAAAGTATTTTTGGAAAAAGTTTCATCCATAAACGAATTTCATGTAAGACTTTACATTTTAATGAATGGATATATTAAAATTTTTGTGAAAAAACTAGTTTTCGACTTTACAAATAAGAAATTACCATTTTTTACATACATTTTTATTCGATTTTGATGAAATGATGACCGTTCAATTATTACTTGCCACTTGTATCAATTATGTATTGGATATTGTATTCATTTTCCTAAATTGTATAAAATAATTACATGACGAATAAATATATCAATTATTTGAAGAAGAATAAATTATCTTTACTTGTACTCATCATTTGTTTCATCCTATTCCTTTTTGGTTATTTTCTACTAAAGCCAGAAAGTAATCATGATGAATTAAGCGGAGATTATGCAGAATATGAAAACGCTAAGGTAGTAGAGATATTAACAGATAGTACAATTGAAGATTCAATAGCGGAAAATGCCCTACGTGGTGAACAGATGTTATTAGTAGAAGTTAGCAGTGGGCAATATCAAGGTGATACATTACAGGTATTCAATTATATCGGCCCTTTATATGGTAGTTCATTAAAGATTGGAGATTCCTGTACAATTGTTATATCTACTTACGAAAATGGAGATATCCGAGCATCGGTATATGAGTATAATCGTCGATTACCTTTACTCATTATTCTTTCTTTATTCTGTTTAACCACAATTATTGTAGGTGGGAAAAATGGATTAAAATCCTTGGCTGGCTTAGCGATTACTGCCGCCACCCTATTCTTTCTTTATTTCCCGGCTTTATTAAAAGGTGCACCCATTCTACCAACCACTCTACTAGCTACATCTTATATTGCCTTAGTTAGCTTTATTATTCTAGGTGGTATACAAAAGAAAACGATATGTGCTTTTATTGGCACAGTATGTGGTATGTTATTTGCCCTATTGTTTGCCTTATTAGCACAATATTTATTGCGTATAGATGGATTAAGAGCAGCTGACGTAGAACCTTTATTACAATTAAGACAAACCGGAACACCAATTCATATACGCGGTTTACTTAGTGCAGGGGTAATTATTTCTGCCTTAGGTGCAGTAATGGATGTTGCCATGAGCATTTCTTCTTCCTTACAAGAATTACATCTCGCTAATCCAAATCTAAATGAAAAAGAATTATGGAAATCTGGTATGAATATTGGCAAAGACTTGGTCGGCACAATGACCAATACATTAATCTTAGCCTTCTTAGGCAGTAGTTTAATTTTAATTTTATATTTATATACCTTAAGCCTTTCTCCAAATCAATTATTATCTTCTTCCTATTTAGCGATTGAAGCGATTAGTGGTATATCAAGTAGTATAGGTGTTATTCTTTCTGTTCCATTAACTGCTTTTATAGCCGCTTTAACTTTTGGTAAACAAAATAAAGCCTAAGCACTTCTTTGAGCATATTCCTTGAAGGTAGGGATAAAGTTCGCTACTATGTCAATAGAAGTGAGGAGGATATATAAATGGATGTAAAATTCTATACATGTGAACATTGCGGCAACATGATCGCAATGGTAAAAGATGCAGGTGTTCCTATTAGTTGTT
>JAFVFM010000163.1 GCA_017475415.1 Solobacterium sp. | reverse complement strand
AAGATAGGTAATGATGTAAGAAACCATAATGTATTTAGCCAACAACTATAGGATAGTTTAATTAATATTTGACTAAATTTACTATCATAGGAGAAAAACTTCATGGTTATTCCTCCTTGTTCATCATAGATAACGAATTACGGTAGATTAAATCTGTTGCAACATATACATATCTAGGCTCGATTTTTGGTTCCATCATACGTGATGTTAATAATTGTAAAGCTTCATAAGCCATGGATTGCGTATGAATATGGATAGTCGATAAAGTAGGTTGGAAGATTCTAGATTCTTGTGAATCGTCGAAACCTAAAAATTTAACATCATTTGGTATATTAACATTTCCATTTCTTAATACCAGCATTGCATCTATAGCGACGAAGTCATTGGCGCAAATAAATACTTCTGGATATTGATCTAGAGATTGCAATTGGTGAACCATGGAATCTAATGTTCCATCTTTATAGTTGATAATATATTTTTCATCTAATGCTATATGATTTTCTAATAGAGCAATATTGAAACTTCTATAGCGTTCATAGAAGGATTGACAATGCATATAATCCCCAATGAAACCAAATGATGTATAGCCTTGCTTAACACAATCATTTATTGCTTGGGCAATGCCTGTTTGATTATCCATCAATAAGATATCAGCATTTAATGTTCTTCCTTGAATAAGTGGTGGGCAATCTACAAATAATACTGGTAAGCCCATATCGCAGATCATCTTACTATATTCATAGTCGAATAATTCAATACATAAGATGGCACATACATTTTTTTGATTAAAAGTTAAAGGTAGTTGTAAATTTTGGATATTTTCATCAAAGATACGATAAGTTACTAAATTTAAACCTAAGGTTTGTAAATCAGAGATGATTTTATCGAGCATAAGTGATGCGAAATGAGATGTATTTAATGAGACCGAGGTAAATAAAGCAATTTCTTTAGGACAATCATTAGAAAGATTTAAATCCAAATGTAAAGAAGGGGAGGAAGTTAAGGATTGCACATAAGAAAATTGCTTATAACCCATTTCGACTGCTTTTTGTAAAACTAATTCACGAGTCGATTCAGCTATACCATTGGAATTATTAATCGCTTTGGATACAGTATTTCTAGAAAGATGTAATGCATCAGCTATGTCTTGAATTGTTACTTTGTTACTCATAAGTTTTCTCTTCTTAAATAATAATGGGTAAACGCTTACATGTCAATAGATTAATGTGCAAATGCACATTTTTGATTAAAATATATGAAGAATTAGTAGATTTAACAAAAAAATGGTGCAAATGTAAACTTTTGTGTTGACTTATACAAACACACTGCTAGTATTTGAATGCGTTTACATTTATTCATTAACATATTCATTCAAGGCCGCAAGAATGATATAGGAAAATGAATTAATAGTTAAGGAGGAGTCCAATGAAAAATGGCTCAGATGGGGTAATGCAGGCTAAGGGAAATTCTAAGTTGCACAGTACGCTCTTATATATGAAGAATCACTGGCAACTCTATTTGATTTTCATTATGCCAGCTTTGTTGTTGACACTTATTTTTAGGTACATCCCGATGGGTGGCGTTCTAATTGCGTTTATGGAATATAATCCAATTAGAGGTATTTTAGGAAGTGAGTGGGTTGGTTTGGAACATTTCAAGAGATTCCTATCCTCACCGGATTTCATGAATTATCTTATGAATACACTCAAGCTTAGTATTTATGGCTTATTGTGGGGATTCCCAATTCCGATTCTATTAGCATTCTTATTAAATAGAATCATTTCTTCCAAAACAAGACAAAAGATACAACTCGTACTTTATATGCCAAACTTTATTTCGGTAATCGTATTATGTGGTATTGTACGTATCTTATTGTCACCAATGGGATTAATCAATTCTTTATTAGGAATTAATGCTAATTTCATGACAATGCCTTCGGCATTTAGAACAATCTATATCGCAAGTGGTATTTGGCAAGGTGCTGGATGGGCTTCTATCATTTATACAGCTGCATTATCTAATGCAAGTAAAGAATTGAAAGAAGCTGCTGTAATTGATGGCGCTAATATCATCCAACAAATTCGAACTGTTGAATGGCCAGCGATTAAAGATACTGTATTAATTCAATTTATTATTTCTGTTGGTAATATCATGAGCGTCGGCTTTGAAAAAGCTTATGCTTTACAGACAGACTTAAACTTAGCTAGTTCTGAAACTATATCTACATATGTGTATAAGATTGGTCTTTTGAATGGTGACTATGGCTTCTCAACAGCAGTTGGTTTATTCAATACTGTTATCAATGTCATTCTTT
>JAFVFM010000162.1 GCA_017475415.1 Solobacterium sp. | reverse complement strand
CTTATGCAGAAGGATTGAGGAAATATATTCTGAATGATGGTAAGATACATACCATTTATAACCAATGCGCTACCCAAACAGGTAGATTATCTTCATCTGAACCTAACTTACAAAATATATCCGTTAGAGATGAAGCGGGTAAAGAAATACGTAAGGCCTTCTTAGCAGATGAGGGTTGTGTATTGATTTCTTCTGACTATCATCAAATTGAATTGCGCATCTTAGCACATATGGCAAATGAAGAAAGCTTAATACAAGCCTTTAAAGATGATATTGATATTCATACCAAAACAGCGATGGATATCTTTAATAAGAAAAAAGAAGAAGTCGATAGTCAAGAAAGAAGACAGGCGAAGACGGTTAACTTTGGCATTGTTTATGGCATTTCGGATTTTGGTTTAGCGGAACAATTAGGCGTATCTCGCTATGAAGCAAAAGAATTCATTGATGCATATTATCGTGCCTATCCTGGAATTAAAAAATATATGCAATCGATTATTTCTTTCTGTGAAGAAAAGGGTTATGTAGAAACCTTATTAAAGCGTAGAAGAGAAATACCAGAAATCCATGATAAGAATTATAATATGCGCGAATTTGGTAAACGTGCTGCAATGAATGCACCAATACAGGGTACAGCTGCTGACTTGATAAAAATCGCTATGATTCATATTGATCAGGCAATGAAGGAAAAGAAAGTAAAGAGTAAAATGATTCTTCAAGTACATGATGAATTAATCTTCAATGTAGTTGAAGAGGAAATTGAATTAATGAAAGAATTAATTAATGAAGGAATGATTCATGCGATGGAATTTAAAGTCCCATTAACTGCTGAATGTTCTATAGGCCATAATTGGTATGAGGCGAAATAATGCCAGAATTACCAGAAGTAGAAACTGTACTACGTACATTAGAAAAACAAATCAAAGATTTAGAAATAAAAGATATAGAGATCTATTATCCCAAAATCAGTGAGGGAGGTGTAGAAGAATTTAGGCAACAATTAATAGGACAACATTTTCGCCACTTTATGCGTAGAGGGAAATATCTTTTATTCCAAATGGATGATTGTATACTTTCTTCTCATTTACGGATGGAAGGAAAGTATTATTTATTGGATGAAAAAAGAAAAGATAAACATAGTCATATTTCCTTTAAACTAAGTGACAATAGATATTTGGTTTATCAAGATACACGTAAGTTTGGTCGTATGGAAGTCCTGCCTTTGGAGGTAGATTTAGAAACATATCATCATTTAGGTTATGAACCTTGGGATGAAAGAGTAAAGGAAAGCTATATCAAAGAATATTGTAAGAATAGAAAGATAGCGATTAAAACGATCCTTCTTGAACAAAATATGATTGCCGGTATTGGAAATATTTATGCGGATGAAATATTATTCGCTTGTGGTATTCGTCCGGGTAGATCTTGTCAGCGTCTAACAAAAAAGGACCGGGAAAATATTATTCTTGAAACAAGAAGAATCTTAAAGGAAGCGATAGAAGCTGGTGGAACAACAATACGAAGTTATACATCTTCTTTAGGGGTTACTGGTCGCTTTCAATTACAATGTAAAGTGCATACGATGAAGGTATGTTCAGTTTGTAAAAGCGATATTAAAGTGAAATGGAT
>JAFVFM010000161.1 GCA_017475415.1 Solobacterium sp. | reverse complement strand
TGCTCTGAACATGCTGTCAAACATGTCATCAAATAAATCATTTCTTCTAGCCATTGAATACTTCATACTTCTTACCTCCATATTCTCAAGGGTTCTTCCCTTTACACTTATTATTATAGCCATATATTTAGCACTGTCAATAGGTAAGTGCTAAAAATCTTTTTTATTATTTTGTTGTTATTTCTATATAATTTAAAATAAGCCTATAAATTAAGGCTTTTTTCTTTAGCATTCAAATAATATATATGCTAATGATTTCTCGCATATTTATCTTTAAGGTATCCAAAATCTGAACTTTTCACCATTTTATACCTCAATCATCATTATGAGATCCATTAGCTATTCAATTAACTTTTTTTGCTATCTAACATTTTTTATTATTCGCTAGTTAGCGGTTATCACAATTAATTAAGCAATATAAAAAATACTTTGTGAGCGAATTATTCAACACTAAAATATACAATGTATTTATATCGAACTAATTGGTAAAACAATTTCGTTATTTCCTATACTATAGTATTTATTCGTCGTACAAATGATAGCGTTGGTTCCCTTTCTATACTTTGTATCGTCCATTGCAGAAAAAGAAGACACATCTTTGATGTTATAGTTTTGACCACTTTTACATTCTATCAACATTAGTTTTCCATCTTTTAAAATAACTAAGTCAATTTCTTTTTGATTATTATCTCTGTAATAGTTAATAGGTTGATTCAAACCAAAATTCGTATATGATTTTCTTATTTCATTCGCAATCAATGTTTCGATAAAGCGCCCTTTTAAAAAGCTTATATCCAATGTAGCAACATCATTGATGCCACATAGATAACTCGCAAGTCCTGTATCAAAAAAATATATCTTAGGTCTTTTTGTGACTTGCTTAACAATTGACTGTTCATTATATGGCCTCGCCAGCCATATGATTCCCGTTTTTTCCAAAGCTGAAATCCATTGTTTTATTGTAGGTGATTTAACCCCTGTCTGTTTCGCAATAGTATCATATATTAATTCTTGCCCTGTATTAGAAGCTATAAGAGTTAAAAAATCATTAAATTGCTTTTCATTTTTAACCCCCAACACTTCTGGCAAATCAACATTTATGTAGGTTTCTATATATGATGAAAAATACTGATTCCTTGGGGTATTCGAATCATCATAGAATTGTGGCATGCCCCCTATAAGGATATACTCTAATAATTGATTATTATTCAAAGAATAATCATTAGATCTATTAGGAGATATTTTCTTATCAATATCAAAAGGTCTTTCTTTTAATTGTAATATTTCTCTTATAGACAATGGATTCATTTTTAATATATTGCATCTTCCAGCCATTGTTTCTTTAGCATTTTCTAATAATGCTTTAGAACTTGAACCAGACAATATAAACATTCCGTTAGCAGCATTGCTACCTTTTTCTAACCTTATTTTATTAACTATAGCTTCTATTTCGATGAATAGTTCTTTTGCTCTTTGACATTCATCAATAATCACAGGATAAGAGAGGTTATCTAGAAAAGATACAGGATCATTTATTGCATTCATTCTATTTTGTCTGTCATCTAAAGATATATATGTATATCCTTCTTTAACCATCTCATGATATAAAAGCGTTGATTTACCAACTTGTCTTGGCCCACTTACAATAGTTACCGGAAAGTGTTTGATAGATTCTTTAATTTGCACAATAATTGTTCTTTCTAGCATTCCTTATACCTCCCACTAATAGAATAACATATAATTTAAAGTTGTACTTTATTTTTTCCAAAGTTATATTTTATTTTTCTATGCATTGCTTATTACCAACCATGAATACCCGCGCATCTACACCTCGAACACCATTATGCAAATCTACCAGCTATTTCAATAAGTCACGGATTTCTATACCTAATTCATTTTTCAAAGTAATTCATCAGCAAAAAATGCTTATTTCTAAGCATTTCAAAAGACTATTCTTTTCAATTCATAATCCTATAAATAATTAAGATGTTCAATATCCATTTGGTAGATTACGTCTTTTCTTTCTACCACTATATTGATGCGTTTCTTTAGTTCTCCATCCCCCATAATATGATTTAACAATTCTTTAGATGGATTAATCGCTGTAGGGTGACCAACACTATTTAACATGGTTAAATCACCATTGGTATCTCCATAGGCATAACATTGTGCTAGATCCAAACCATATTCTTCCTTTAATCCCTGCATAGCCTTTTGTTTAGAAAGGCTATCCCACATAGGAATGATTTCTCCTGTATAGTGACCATCTTCATCTAGTTCATAGATTGTTCCTCTAAAGTCATCGAAATGATATTTGTTTGCCATTTCTCTAACTAATTCATAAGGTGAACCACTAATCGTTATAATCTTATGTCCCAAAGAGCGATGTCTTTCTATTTCTTTTCTCGTATATTGATAAACACGATCTCCCTTTTGCTCAACAACATGTTTTGATATCCAATCTATATGCAAATGATCTTTCCCTTTGATTGTTTCTTTAAAGATGTCCACTATCTTACCCAAATAATTATCATAATCTCCTAAGCGTCTATCCCAAGCTTCAAAGGCAGGCTTTACTTCTAAAAGCCATCTATCCATATCCACTAATTCATAATTAATCATCTTTTTAAATACTTCAATAATTAAGCCATCACGATAGATTGTTCCATCTATATCAAAAAATGCTGCTACATTAGCCATATAACCACCTACCTTCTCTTTCAGTTTACAAAGCATCTTCTCCTTAGGCAATATGTAAAAAATAATCTTATTCTTCAATCATTCTTTCTTTTTCTTATTATTTTTTGTTAATATAGTAGGTAATATGAAAAGAGAAATAGATAGATATTCTTATCATTTAGGTGCTGCAGATTGCTTTATGGAGATGGTAGCCTCTGGCCTAAAACAAATTGCCTTAAGCCATCCATGTTCCACAAAAGAAGAAAGAGACGCCTTCCTAGCTCACTAATACCCACGGGCAATCCCATGGGGTTGCATGACAACCCTGAGTGAGTAGCCTAAGCCTTGAAATAGAGGCTACGTTAAGAGAGAATACATAGTTACCTACGGATTTAGTACCAAGTCTGTAGCTCTAAGGTAAGTGATTAAACAGTTCTGAGGTATAGGAACAGTGTTGCTTACATAAAACCTCTCATTAACATTGGCGATGGTACACCAACCGCTCTTCGGAGCGAGTAATTAAATCCTTATGGGATTTGGAAAGGAGACGAACTTTATGATTTACGTCATAAGTAAAAACGGACAACCTTTAATGCCTACGGAAAATCATGCTAAAGTCCGTATTCTATTGAAAACTAAAAAGGCAAAGGTAATTAAGAGATGTCCGTTTACCATACAGTTAGCGTATAATAGCACGAATTATACGCAGGAAATCACTTTAGGTGTAGACGCAGGGAGTAAACATATCGGATTATCAGCTACTACAAAAGACAAAGTATTATTCGAGTCTGATGTAGAACTGCGAAACGACATAGTAGACAATTTATCTACCCGCAGACAGAACCGCAGGGCCAGAAGAAATCGTAAAACAAGATATCGTAAGATAAGGTTTGACAATCGTAGACGTAAAGACGGATGGTTAGCACCTTCGGTTCAAAACAAGGTAGATACTCACCTAACGGTAATTCGTAAAGCACATGAGATGCTTCCAATCGAAAAGATTATTGTAGAAGTAGCCTCTTTTGATATTCAGAAGATTAAAAATCCTACAATAAGTGGTACGGAGTATCAGCAGGGCGAACAGTTAGATTTCTGGAATGTCAGAGAGTATGTACTTTTTAGAGACGGTCATGTATGCCAGTGCTGTAAAGGCAAATCGAAAGATAAGATTTTGAATGTGCATCATATTGAAAGCAGAAAGACAGGTGGTGATGCACCCAATAATCTAATTACACTGTGCGAAACTTGTCACAGTGGTTATCACAAAGGTATGGTAAAACTACCGAAAACCATACATAGAGGAATGCCTTTTAGAGATGCAACCTTTATGGGAATCATGAGGTGGAGTTTTTACAACAAGTTAAAGGAGATGTATCCAAATGTAAGCCTTACCTATGGATATATTACAAAGAATACTCGCATAAAAAACAGCTTGCCAAAAGACCATTACATAGATGCCCGTTGTATTAGCGGCAACTCTAAAGCGGTATCACACGGAACGGCATATTACCAAAAGAAAGTAAGATGCCATAACCGTCAGATACATAAGAATACCTTCCTTAAAGGTGGTATTAGAAAACGTAACCAAGCACCTTATGAGGTAATGGGATTCAGACTTTACGATAAAGTTAAGTGGAAAGCCCAAAACTGCTTTATCTTTGGCAGGCGTTCTACAGGCAGGATGGATTTACGCCTTTTAGATGGTACTAAAGTGAACGCATCTGTAGGATATAAAAATCTCAAATTATTGGAGATGCGTAAGAATACGCTTATTGAAATAAGAAAGGTAGGTTAGAGACGGTTCCTCCCACAGGCAAGCCTGTGGGTTTCCCCGCCGAGAATTTTATGACTTTACTAAATCATCTAAAGAATATGATATTCAATTCTATATAGAAGATGAACCTCTATTAACCGATCTATTCCCTCTTTCTTTAAACAAAAACAAATACAACGTTATATTCTATCAAGATTCTAAATCTTTAGAAGAATACTTACAGTTAAAACAAAGAAAACTATACTTATTGAAAAACAATCTTTACAATAAAGAGCGTAACCAATTAGCTTATCAATATGGTAAATTACTTTCCTATAGCGATGAAGGTATAGCACGATTAATAGAAAGAAATAAAGAAAAAGAGTAAAGGAGAAAAAATGTATGAAAAGACCTTATAACTTTGCCGCAGGACCATCCACTTTAGCAATAGATGTCCTACAAGAAATTGAACATGAACTCTATGATTATCAAGGAACCGGAATGTCTATTATGGAAATGACGCACCGCTCTAAAGCTTTTATGCAACTATGTGATGATACAAAAGCTTTATTCCGTAAGCTATATTCTATACCAGAGAATTATGAAATCTTATTCCTACAAGGTGGGGCAACAATGCAATTCTCTTGCATACCATTAAATTTAGCGAATAAGAAAAAATGCGACTATATTATTACCGGTAACTTTTCCAAAAAAGCTGCACAAGAAGCCAATAAATTCGCCGAAGTACATATCGCTTATGACGCAAAAGAAAATAATTATTCTTCTATTCCTACACAAGATGAATTGGATTTATCGAGTGATGCAGAATATGTACATATTTGTTCAAATAATACCATCTACGGTACACAGTGGAAGTCTTACCCAAACACCAACTCAATACCTCTAATTGCAGATATGAGTTCAGATATCTTATCGCGTAAAATTGATGTTTCTAAATTCGGATTAATCTATGCTGGTGCACAGAAGAATCTAGGTATTGCAGGATTAACTATAGTCATTATTCGTAAGGATTTACTACAAGATACCGAAAATGATGTACCAGTATTATTACAATATAAAACATATGCAGATAACGATTCTATGTATAATACACCTCCATGTTTTTCCATCTATGTATTCTTTAAAGTATTATCTTGGATAGAAAAACAAGGTGGCTTGGATGTAATCGAAAAAAGGAATGAAGAAAAAGCCAAGCTTTTATATGACGTCTTAGATTCAAGTGATTTCTACATTCCTCATGCCCAAAAAGAAGCACGTTCCTTAATGAATGTAACCTTCAATTGCCCAAGTGTAGAATTAAATGAAAAATTCGTTGAAGAAGCGAAGAACGAAGGCTTACTCAATATTAAAGGACATCGTGCTGTTGGTGGTTTACGTGCTTCCATTTATAACGCAATGGAAGTAGAAGGTGTAGAAAAACTAGCCAACTTCATGAAGAACTTTGCGGAAAGGAATCGAAAATAAAATGAAAATCAAATTAGCGAATAAGATAGATGAAAGTGGTTTAGCTCTATTTCCTAAAAACTATATATGTGAAGAAAATATAGAAAATGAAGATGCCATCTTAGTACGTAGTGCCAAATTGCATGATTATGTTTTTCCAAAAAGTTTACTTGCAATAGCACGTGCTGGAGCAGGTGTTAATAATATTCCTATTGATCGTTGTAGTGAAGAAGGCATTGTTGTATTCAATACACCAGGAGCGAATGCCAATGCTGTTACTGAATTAACCATCTGCGCTTTGTATCTAGCAAGTAGGAAAATTGTAGATGGTGCAAATTGGGTGAAAACAATAGAAGAGAACACAGATTTTTCTAAGACAGTAGAAAAAGAAAAGAATCAATTTGTAGGCCCTGAAATACAAGGTAAGAAATTAGGTGTTATTGGACTAGGCGCAATTGGTGTTAATGTCGCAAATACAGCAATTAAATTAGGTATGGAAGTATACGGATATGATCCATATATTTCCATCCATAATGCATGGAATTTAAGTAAATGGGTTAACCATTGCGAAAAATTAGAACAATTACTTTCTGTATGCAATTATATTACTTTACACATTCCGGTAACAGATAGCACAAAGCATACCATCAATAAAGAAACAATCTCTTTAATGAAGGATGGAGCTAAGCTAATTAATTTAGCTAGAGGCGAGCTCGTGGATGAAGACGCCTTATTAGAGGCAATTGAAAGTGGGAAAATATCACGTTATATCACTGATTTTGGTTCTTATCGTTTAGCCCATATGGAAAATGTAATTTGTTTACCTCATTTAGGAGCCTCGACATACGAAAGTGAAAACAATTGTGCAGTTATGGCTGTAAATGAATTAAAAGAATATTTAGAAAATGGTAATATTATAAATTCTGTAAATATGCCTAATATTTCCGAAGCACGCACTACATCACATCGTATATGCATCATTCATAAAAATGTTCCAAATATGCTAGCCCAATTAACTACTGTATTAGGTAAGGAACATATCAATATCGAACATATGGCAAATAAAGCTAAAGGCGATATCGCTTATACCATCATCGATACTAATAGTGATATTGACGCTAAAGCATTAGAAGAAATAGAAAATGTAATACGTGTACGTATCATTCTCTAGATATGACAAAAGGCTGTGATCAGCCTTTTTTTCGTACAGAAAAAGGGTAGCGCATAACTACCCTTTCTTTACACCTTATTCGTATCTCTTCTTCATGCTTAACGCTAATCCAATAGCGACAAGGCTGAGTGTAAATAGATAACCATAACCAGTTGTATGTGTAGAATCGCTTGTATCTACAATTGGTTTAGGTTGAACAGGTGTTGGAGTTGGTGTTGGTGTTGGTGTTTGTGTAGGAGTATGTGTAGGTGTTGGAGTAGGAGTAGGAGTCGGTGTTGGCTCTTCCTCATCCAATATTACACTTACAATACGTGATTTATATTGTGAATCTGGATCATCGTCTCTTAGTAAGGTTGCAATATTTTCCACTTGATAAATCGTACCTACTAAGTATTTTGTAAGATCTGCTGTATCACCAATCTTCGCATTGAACATTACATCAATTTGTTCACCAACATGATCCGTCAGGAATTCTTCCATCAATCTTACTACAATCTCATTTCCTTTAATTTCAACTATTGGTTCAATCACATTACCATTTAGTTTAACCACTAAGGAACCGCTTTGAATTTCAAGCACAGATTCAAGCTCATCTGTTATCACTAACATCTCAGCATCTTCTGGCACAAAGCTAATGATATGGTAGTTGAAGATTTCACTTCTATTCTTGATTTCCACTTCACGCATTTCATTGATTTTCTTATCAAGATTTGGTGGAGTGATATATACAGGATTAGAAGTATTGGTTTCTACATTTCCTTCAAGAGTATGGAAGCTAATTGTAGCAGTATTTTCTACGCTTGGCACTTCATTTACTTGAGCTTTCTTGATGAGTTCTTCAAGATCAATTTCTTCTTTGAATTTCGCATCAAACACAAGTGAAGCTTGTTTGCCAATATAATCTTTCGCATAGGAAGCTATATCAACCCACACTCTTTGACCTTCTACATGAATTCCTTCTTGAATTACTGTTCTTCCATCAAGGATGAGGCTAATGCCGCTAGGATTAGCGAATTCAATTTCCTCTTCCAATACATCTTCAATAATGATAGAAGTATAATCTAAAGCATCCTCTGAAATAATTGTAGAAACTGTATAAGTAAATGCTTCATTCCATTCATGTAGATATGCATGTTGTAAACCATTAATATCTTTCTTAATCGAATGATCAATCACTACATTTTCTTTCCAACGAGCGATGTAAGTAATATTACCATCCTCATCTACAACTCTATCCCAACCTTCAAATGTATAACCATCTTTAGTAGGAACAGTTGGACCTTTAGGTTCACTTTCACCTTCTTCAAATGTGGTTTGTTCCATATAGATTGTATTACCATCTTCATCTATATAGACTACCCAATATGTTTTTACAGGGATTGGTGTCCACTTAGCTGTATAAGTGATATTACCATCTGCGTCTTCACTTCTATCCCATCCATCGAATGTATATCCATCCTTAGTAGGATTACTTGGTGCAACTGGTTCATCTTCACCTACATTTTGTGTTGTCTTTTCTAAGTAGATTGTTTCTCCATCTGGATCTACATACGTTACCCAATATGTCTTTACAGGGATTGGTGTCCATTTAGCTGTATAAGTGATATTACCATCTGCGTCTTCACTTCTATCCCATCCTTCAAATGTATATCCATCCTTAGTAGGATCACTTGGCGCAGCCGGTTCATCTTCACCTACATTTTGTGTTGTCTTTTCTAAGTAGATTGTTTCTCCATCTGGATCTACATACGTTACCCAAT
>JAFVFM010000160.1 GCA_017475415.1 Solobacterium sp. | reverse complement strand
GGTAGTGCAAATAGCGAACATATTGAGCTTGTTGCGAAAAAAATGGTGAAGGAATAGGAGGCGATAATCATGGATGCTTTAGGAATTATTAATTTTGAAGATTCAACCGCGACAATAGATGGTTTAGGTGAATATAGACCAGTGCCTGCTATGGCCTTTATGGGAAGATATCGTGTAATTGACTTTATTCTTTCGAATATGACGAATTCCGGTATCAATAATGTACATGTATATTGTAAAGAAAAACCAAGAAATTTATTTGCGCATTTAGGGACTGGCGCATATTACAATATCAATTCTAAACGTGGTGAATTACGTATCTTATATGGTGAAAAGAGTTTCTCTTCTCCTGTTTATAATCATGATATCGCTAACTTCGTTTTGAATATGCAATATATTGAAGAAGATCATAATCCTTACGTAATTGTTGCGCCAAGTTATTTCATCTATAGTTTGGATTTCAATCCTGTATTGAAAAATCATATTGAATCAAAGGCAGATGTAACTGTTTTATATACCAATACAAATGAAGCTAAGGAAAGATTCTTGGGTTGTGATGTATTAAGCTTAGATAAAGATAAGAAGGTAACAGGTATTGAAAAGAATCGTGGTAACACAAAGTCTAAAACAATTTCTTTAGAAGCGTATATTCTTTCAAAAAAATTATTCATTGATTTAGTGAATAAGGCAGCCGAAACTTCTTCTCTTTATTGGTTTAAAGATATCTTAAGAGATTCTGTAGGAGAATTAGATATTCGTGGTTATGGTATTCGTGGCTATGTTGGCTGTGTGAATTCTTTGGCAAATTACTTTAGAGAAAATATGGAATTACGTGATATGGATAAAGCGAAGCAACTCTTTAAAGAAGATTGGCCTATCTATACACAAACCAATGACTCTAGTCCATCGAAATTTGTGAGTGGTTCTAGTGTAACAGGGTCAGTGATTGCGAATGGTTGTTTAATTGAGGGCACTGTCAGCAATAGTATCGTTAGTCGTAATGTAACAATTCGTAAAGGCGCTGTAGTAAAAGATTGTATCATTTTACCAGGAGCCTATATTGGTGAAAAAGCAAAATTAGATCATGTTGTAGTGGATAAATATGCTGTAATCCATCATGTTAAACAATTGAATGGTACAGATGATAATCCGGTTTATGTAAAGCGTAGAGATAGAATCTAAGGGGAATAAATATGTCTAGATCGATATTATTCGTAGCAGCAGAAGGGCTTCCGTTTATCAAAACAGGAGGTCTAGCGGATGTTATTGGCTCACTTCCTAAAGCTTTAGCGAAAAGAGGTCACGATGTGCGTGTTGTCTTACCTCTTTATAAAAAAGTCATTGAAAAACACTATGATGAATTAGAAAGATTGGGCACGATTCAAGTACATTCTGGTTGGATTGATCAACCAGCGACGTATTATAGTGCAACAGTAGATGGTGTTGTATATTATTTCATTGAGCATCAAGCTTATTTTGAAAGAGAAGGTTTATACGGTTACCAAGATGATGGTGAACGTTTTGCCTTCTTTCAAAGAGCAGTGCTAGATATGATCTATTTTATTGACTGGTGGCCAAATATTATTCATAGTAATGATTGGCAAACCGGTATGATACCACTATTGGCTCACGCATGTTATGGCGATGATTATCGTTACCAAAATATTAAGCATGTATATACAATACATAATTTAGCTTTCCAAGGTAATTTTGGTGTAGATATGTTACCGAGCTGTCTAGGCTTAGATTATTATTATTTCGATAATGGTTCGGTTAAATTCGATACAGGCATTTCCTTTATGAAAGCTGGTTTAGTTTACGCAGATAAAATTACTACTGTCTCACCAACTTATGCACAAGAAATCTTAACAGAAGCATATGGTGAAAGAATGGATACAGTATTGCGTTATCGTAGAGATGATCTTTGGGGTATCGTTAATGGTGTAGATATTAATGAATGGAATCCAAAGAAAGATCCACTACTAGCTAAGAATTATGATGTACGCTCCTATGTTTCCGGTAAAAAAGCGAATAAAGAAGCTTTACAAAAGGAATTAGGTTTAGAAGTAAGGGATGATATACCATTAATTGGCTTAGTTTCTCGTTTAACAAATCAAAAGGGCATCTACATGATTACGGAAAAGATTAACGAAATCATGGATATGAATGTGCAATTTGTTGTATTAGGTACTGGTGAACAAAATGCTGAAAATGCCTTCAAATGGATGGAAGGTGCATATAAAGGAAAAGCTGTATACTATTGTGGCTATAATGAAGAATTAGCGCATCGTATTTATGCTGGTTCAGATTTGTTCTTAATGCCATCTTTATATGAGCCATGTGGTATAGGTCAATTAATCGCTATGCATTATGGTGCTTTACCATTAGTAAGAGAAACAGGTGGTCTAAAAGACACTGTACAACCATATAACCAATATACAGGTGAAGGTAATGGCTTCTCTTTCTGGGCTGCTAATCCTGCAGATATGGTATATACCTTACGCTATGCAGTAGATCAATATTACAATAATAAGCCAGGTTGGAAAGGCTTAGTTAAGTCTGCAATGACAACGGATGTAAGTTGGGAAAAGAGCGCAAATATCTACGAAGAATTGTATTATACGATTTGTAATTGGCCAGATGAATAATGAACGGAGGATATCTTGAAATATAGATATCCTTTTTAAATGAAATATTTTTTTCTTTTTTTAAGGAATATTCATCATTCTTG
>JAFVFM010000159.1 GCA_017475415.1 Solobacterium sp. | reverse complement strand
ATACCAACTACTACCAGCACTACCTGGCATCGTACTTGTTTCGCGTTTTCCTTTTTTACCATCAATGGTCACATTTACCCAATCAGTTGCTTTTTCTAATGGGGAAGCACCTGTTGCGGATGGTTTATAATCATCCAATTCAGGAAGAATTAATGGCAATTGTTCTAGTGGTAAAGAAACTAAACTTTCATCTTCTAAATGAACAACTGGAATAGGCTCACCCCAATATCTTTGACGTGCAAAAATCCATTCACGAATTTTATAATTTACCTTAGCACTACCACAGCCTTTTTCTTCAAGCCATTTTAACATACTGTGAATTGCATCTTCTTTATTTAAACCATTTAAAAAATCACTATTAATATGCAAGCCATCATCTTCATAAGCTTCAACTTCAACATTACCACCATCTAATACAGGAATAATTTCTAAACCAAATTTCTTCGCAAAAGCATAGTCACGGCTGTCATGAGCAGGAACTGCCATAATCGCACCTGTTCCGTATGTAGCTAATACATAATCACTAATCCAAATTGGTATTTTCTTTTGATTTACTGGATTAATGGCATAAGCACCCGTAAATACACCTGTTTTATCTTTATTTAACTCTGTTCTTTCCAAATCTGATTTACTTGCACAAGCTTTTACATAAGCATCTACTTCAGCTTTTTTATCCTCTGTAGTAATCTTTTCTACAAGCTTATGTTCAGGCGCTAAAACACAATAAGTTGCTCCAAATAAGGTATCGCAACGTGTAGTAAATACAGTAAAAGATTCATCATGGCCATCAATCTTAAATTGCACATGTGCACCATAAGACTTGCCTATCCAATTTCTTTGCATTTCCTTTGTGCTCTCTGGCCAATCAATTTCTTCCAAGCCTTCTAACAAACGATCTGCATATTGAACAATATCGATTACCCATTGTTTCATATTCTTTCTTACAACAGGATAGCCACCTCGTTCACTTTTTCCATCAACAATTTCATCATTTGCGAGTACTGTACCTAATTCTTCACACCAATTCACAGGCATATCAATGCATTTTGCTAAGCCCTCATCAAATAATAATTTGAAGATATATTGTGTCCATTTGTAATAGGAAGGATCGCAGGTTGAGATTTCTCTATCCCAATCATAAGAAAAACCTAAATTTTTCAATTGATTCTTAAATACAGCAATATTATCTTTCGTAAAACCATCTGGATGGTTTCCCGTTGTAATAGCATATTGTTCAGCTGGTAAGCCAAAAGAATCAAAGCCCATTGGATGTAAAACATTAAAACCTTCCATTCTCTTTTTACGCGATATAACATCAGTTGCTGTATAGCCTTCTGGATGACCTACATGTAGTCCAGCTCCACTAGGATAAGGGAACATATCCAAGGCATAAAACTTTGGTTTAGAAAAATCCCATGCATCTGTTTTAAATGTTTGATGATCATCCCAATATTTTTGCCACTTCTTTTCAATACTTTTATGATTGTACGCCATAACTTTTACCTCCATGAAAAAAGAAAACGCCCACATCTAAGGACGTTTAATACGCGGTACCACCTTAGTTCACTTTCGTGCACTCAATATCCATTTTTAACGCTATGGATGCGGTTGCTCCAAAGGTGAGTTCATTTTCTTCAGCTGATAATTTACACCAAACATTATCTCTCTAAAAGTCTTAGGAAAACTACTATTCTTTTTCAATACAACACAAATACTATACCAATCTTTGCCTTCTAACGCAATGATGCATTTATCGTTAAACCTTCTAAAGAATCCGCAATAGATGTAGGATAATAATCCTTACTTACACCTAAGGAATAGATATCTTTACCTTCCGTAATTAAAGTTGTTTCCATTCCTGCAATACTTGCCGTTAATAAATCATCTTGAAAGCGATGAGAAACAAATATGGCATCTTCGACATAGCTTTTTAAATGCCGCATAGCTAAATGAATCGTCATTACGCTACCTCTACCAAAACTAATTGCTTCTTTATTAGAGGCATATTCTAACATTTTCACAATAGAGCCATTACCTATCATCATCATGCCATCATAGCGTTGCGTTTTACGGTTATCCGTAGAAATAAATAAAGAACGACCTGATATATATTGTAATATATCACAATAATCTTTATATCCTAATTCTCGATTCATTCCAACAAATACAACATCTGGATCCTTATAATCTATAAGTAAGCCACTCTTATTCACAGCTTCTTTCATTCCCGCTCCACCGATATAGGTAACGGATTTATACGTACCCTCTTTACTCATAATCCAGTCAACAGCAGCCATAGCAGTAGTATAAAAATGCTCTTCTT
>JAFVFM010000158.1 GCA_017475415.1 Solobacterium sp. | reverse complement strand
CTCTTTTACATTTTTAGGATTTAAAGTTGTAAATTCATCTACAACTTTATCCATGTCATATACATACTTAAACATTCTAAAAACATTTTGTTTGCAAGTTTGCTTAGGCATTATCTTTAGACCATAAAATAAGCCACACACAATATCTAACGGCGCATTAAATAAAGTCTTTGGTCTATTCTTAAACAAAAAATAATAAAATCTGCAGAAGAATCTCCGTCATATATAGTTTTATCCAAGTCATACACCTATATATCTAATACTATATAGCACAAATTACATAATCTTTTATATTAAAACAATAATAAACTCTTGTATAATTATAGAAAATTTGGAGATAGATATATGAAAGAATATAAGCGAATAGTAGTTAAAATAGGAACTTCAACAGTGTGTCACAAAAATGGTGCTCCTAATTTAAGAAGAATAGAATCATTATGCCGAGCATTAGCTGATATTAAAAACATGAATATTGATGTTGTCTTAGTAACATCTGGCGCAATTGGTGTAGGTGTAAACAAGATGCAGAAGAAAGAAAGACCTAAAAGTATTAGTGGTAGACAAGCCGCAGCAGCAATTGGCCAATGTGAACTAATGAGTATTTATGACAAATTCTTTTTAGATTATGGTTGTCTATGTGGTCAAATTCTTTTAACTAAGAATATCACTGATGACATTCAAGGAAAAAAGAATGTTATCGCGACATTTAGTGCGTTATTAAAGATGCATGCTATCCCTATCGTTAATGAAAATGACTCTGTTGCAACTGAAGAAATTGTATATGGTGATAATGACACACTATCTGCGGTCGTTGCAGAATATGTAGATGCTGACTTATTAATTCTTTTAACTGATACAGATGGCTTATATGATAGCGATCCTACAAAGAATCCTAAAGCCAAAATAGTTCGTACTGTAAAGAGTATCGATAAAGTTAAATCTATCGCCAGTGAATCACATAGTAATCAAGGAACTGGAGGAATGATAACTAAGATTAAAGCTGCGGAAATTGCCAAAGAAGCAGGCATTCCAACAATAATCGCAAGTGGTAAAGACCCACAAATCTTATATGACATTATAGAAGGGAAAAAAATAGGTACCCTATTTTCAGTGAACTAATTATGAATATCATCGAACAAGCCAAATTAGCTAAAAAAGCTTCTAAACAAATATCTCTATTACCAATTAATATACGCAATGGCATTCTTACTTCATTCGCGCAATCTTTAATAACAAATAGTAATAAAATCATAGAAGCTAATGAATTAGATATAAAAGAAGCTCGAGATAATAATATGAGTGAAGCTTTAATTGATCGCTTATATTTAGACACTAAAAGAATCGAGAATATTTCATATGGAATATTAGATATAGCTAAACTAGAAGATCCATTAAATATAGTATTAGAAGAAAAAGAATTAGCTTCTGGTATACATTTAAAAAAGATTACTTCACCTATGGGTTTAATTGCGATTATTTATGAATCAAGACCTAATGTGACTGCGGATTGCGCTGCTTTATGTTTTAAGGCAGGAAGTGCTTGTTTACTTAAAGGCGGTAAAGAGTCATATAACTCCTCAAAAGCGATAGTAGATTTATTTCAAGAAGTATTAGAAAAACATTCTTTGTCTAAAGAGATTGTTTCTCTAGCTAATAAACCAACACGCGAAGAAACAGCTAAGCTAATGGAATGTCGTGAATATGTAGATTTATTAATTCCTCGTGGTGGCAAGGCTTTAATTGATAATGTCGTAATGAATGCGAAAGTACCTGTCATTGAAACTGGTGCAGGCATCTGTCATATATATGTGGATGAAGATGTAGATTTAGAAATGGCAGATAGGATTATCGTTAATGCGAAATGTTCTAGGCCAAGCGTTTGTAATGCCTTAGAAACTTTATTGATTCACAAAAGTCATACATCTTATATAAATCATATTTGCGATATTTTAGAAGCTAATGGTGTTACCTTTTACGCAAGTGAAGAAACCAGCAAATGTGATAGTCGTATTAAAGTTAGCGATGATAGCTGCTACAAGACAGAATATAATGACCTAATGCTAAATATTAAAGTGGTAGATAATATTGATGAAGCTATTAAACATATTGAAGAATATGGAACACATCATAGCGAATCAATTCTTTCTAGCAATAAAGAAAATGTAGAAAGATTCTTAAATGAAATAGATAGTGCATGTTTGTATCATAATGCATCTACTAGATTTTCCGATGGTTTTGAATTTGGACTAGGCGCTGAAATTGGCATTAGTACACAAAAGCTACATGCACGAGGACCAATGGGATTAAAAGAATTAACCACATATCGGTACATACTATACGGAATTGGAGAAATAAGATAATGAAAGAATATAAATTAGGCTTTATAGGATGTGGCCATATGGGCTTTGCGATAGCCAAAGGTATAAAGGATAAGTTTTTATTAGATAGTAATAATATTTATATTTATGATATAAATACAGATATCCAAAATAAATGCTCTAATGAAGGCTTTATAATAAGTGAAGATTTAGAATCATTATGTAATAAGAGCGAAATAGTTTTATCATAACCCCAGCAGAAGACTCCCACCTCTATAGGTGGTGAGATGAATGCTGGTTTTTTGTGTAAATAAATGAAGATTACTGAAAATAATAAAGTGATAATCCGTATAATATAGACATAGAGAATAGCTCTATTAGACAATATGTAATGACGTAAGGAG
>JAFVFM010000157.1 GCA_017475415.1 Solobacterium sp. | reverse complement strand
TCCATTGATATACAAGGAAGTTATGATGTTGACTTTCCTTCTATAGAAATACGTGATGGTAATGGTGAAGTGATACAAGAGGGAAAAAGTAGTGCTACACATCAAATTGAACTCATGTCGATTCATTCTTTAAGAAAAACATTTTCGATTAATGGCTATACCATCTATTTAACAACGAATCAATCAGGATTAAAGGCAGAAGTAGTAAAGAAAACGGAAAATGGATTAATCTATCAAGCTTCCGTTGGTATACAAGGAATTAAAGTGGATTATGTTTTTAATAGCGAAGAAAAAGAAATACAGGATGCATATTTTAAATTAAATTATCACTTACAAGAAGGGATATCGGTAAAAAAGAAATATGAAATAAAAAATATGCTGACTTTTCTCGCATAGACGCAAAGGATTTTGTATCTACAATACAAAATTTATCAACCGCGTCGTAAAACCCCTTGCTTTAGCAATGGGGATATAAGGCGCTACAGGTAAGCGTATAGCGAAAGCTGTACGTAGTGCTCGCGTTGGCGAGCCTCTAACACTTGAATTGCTGGAATACCCTAAAGCTGATTCGGCTACAGCGTATGGATGAAATAAGCCAAAACGCGAAGGCGGCGAAAGCGGAAAAAACGAATCGGATGGCATAAGGTTAAATCCTAAGTGTCGGTTGCAACAATGGGTAATCAGCAGCCAAGCCTCGAATAGAGGAAGGTTCAACGACTATCCCTCCTGAGGGGAGTACACATCAAGCGATGTGGAAGTGGGTGTTCCCAAACAGATAATGCTGTGGGATGAGATATAGTCTGTGCCTTTACGAAAGTAAAGGAAGTTCGTAAGAGAACTGCATAGAAGTAGCGATTCTATGTGAACGAGGTCTCTAAAATGACTGAAAACAAGGGGTTCATACCCAAAACACAACTACTGTAACATTCTCTTAAAGTGTATATAACAAGAAAGGAGGGTGGACGATGTATCTGACGTTAACAAATGTTGTTCGGAATTTAAGTAAATCCGAATATGAAACCTTAAAAGAAATGTGCAGATACAGTAACAATCTTTACAATGTTGCCTTGTACAACATTAGGCAGTATTACTTTGTAGAAAAGAAATTCTTAAACTACGAAAGCAATTATCATGTGTGTAAGAGTAACGAAAATTACAAATTACTACAAGCAGGTATTTCACAACAAATACTAAAAGTAGTGGATAGAAATTTTAAATCTTTCTTCAACTTGATAAAAAAAGCTAGCCACAATGAATATCGTTTCCAAGATATTCATATTCCTCGGTATAGAGAAAAAGGCGGAATATTTAACTTAATTCTTTCTACAAATGCAATTTCAATTAATGACGGTTATCTTAAAGTTCCAATGAGTCAAGAATTTTCAAAAACACATAAAGGAATCAAGATTCCGTTTCCTTCAATCTTAGAGGGAAAAGAAATCAAAGAAGTACGTATATGCCCAATATATGGCGGACGATACTTCAAAATTCAATACTGCTATAAAGAAGAAGCTCTAGATTTAAACCTAAATAAAGAAAATGCTTTAGCAATCGATTTAGGAATTACAAATCTAGCGACATGCGTAACCAATAACGGGACATCATTCATTGTGGATGGTCGTAAACTTAAATCAATTAACCAATATTGGAATAAACAAATCGCTAAACTGCAAAGCATTTCCGATAAACAAGGAATAAAAAGAACTTCAAAGATGTGTAAATTAACCATGCAAAGAAATAATCGTGTTAAAGATTACATCAATAAATCTACAAGGCATATCGTGAATTATTGTATAGCTAATAACATTGGAAATATCGTGTGTTGATATAATCAAGAATTCCAACGAAATTCCAATATAGGTAAGGCAAATAATCAAAAATTTGTGCAAATACCTTATGGCAATTTTAGAATTACATTACGAAATTTGTGTGAAAGATACGGCATCACCTATATAGAACAAGAGGAAAGCTATACATCACTTGCATCATTTTGGGATAAGGATGAAATTCCAATATACAATCCTAATGCACAAAATAACTATAAATATAGTGGTCACAGAGTGTATAGAGGAATGTATAAAACGAAAGAAGGCAAATATATAAATGCCGACTTAAATGGTGCATTAAATATTTTGCGAAAAAGTAATGTTGTGTCTGTAAAAGGACTATACAGTAGTGGTGTTCTGGGTGCACCGATAAGAATAAGGGTTGCCTAGCGATAGGTGGAAACTTAAATACCAAGCTTCTTATGAACCCCCTGGCTTTAGACATGGGGAGACTCAGCATCAAGCTAAAGCTATGGCCCAAAAGGATATGGAGATAGTAGAAGGCTATGAGTGGATACATTTTAATGAAAAAGGAAATGTGAATAGAGCGAATACTGTAGTTTTTCCACAAGGAAATATCATCATTGAGTTAGGAAGTGGAAGGCTAAAATATGAGGAATAATAAAGGCTTTCTATTAGTAGAAGCCTTATTATCCATATGTATCATTTCAATGATTTTGTTTCTTGTGATGAATATCTTACAAACAAAGAATATACAACAAAGAACATTTGAACGTTTAGGGGATAAATGGAAAGAAGCATGGATAGAAGAATTTCAAAGAATAGAAATACCAAAAAGCGAGGATCCATCTTAGTTGAAATTATCTTATCTTTATGGATTGTTTTACTTTTTATAGCGATACCCATTGAAGCAACAAATTTATTGCAGCGTAATCTTCAATTTGAACAAAATGTACAAGATGAAATATCTTTATTACAACTAAAAAGAATTCTTTTACTTTCCTATGATATCCATGTTGAGAAGGATTATCTAACTTTTATATATGAAGAAAGAGAATGCATCCTAAGCTTAATTAATCAAAAATTAATTCTACAGCCTGGAACATATATCCTACTTATAGATATTGATGCTATTTCATTTTCTACAAACAATAACATGATTTTTATATCTTTTGAAAGAGAAGGTAAAAAGAAGCAGTATGCAATTGCGAAAGGGATTTTTGAGTAGTTATTTCTTATTGTTGTTTGTATTAGTTCTTTCTTTGTTTATGCTATTAATGCAACGAATGATTTATGAATGTAAAGCGATGGCTTATTTAGAAGAAGCAAATACACATTTTTTATCTGCCTATGAAAAGATTATTGTATTCAAAAATGAATTACTGAAGGATATAGAAGAAGATGAAGATGAAGAAGAGGATAAAGATAAAGAAATCTATCGCTATCAAAACTTTGTAATTGATGATATTGTTTATCAATTTGTGATTCATACAAAAACAGGACGAATCTTAAGTATGGAAGAACATTCTTCTTATTGACAAAGTGTATCATTTCAATAAAATTAAAACGTAAAGGAAGGGTTATACAAATGGTTATAGTTAATGATTTAAAACCAGGAATGACGATTGAATATGATAATGGTATCTTTACTGTTTTAAATGTAGATCATAATAAGACAGCTATGCGTCAAATGATTGTTAAAGTAAAAGTGAAGAATTTAAGAACTGGTGTTATCAATGAGATTTCATTCACTGGTGGTGACAAGGTTGTACAAGCACGTATCGAAAAGAAAGAGATGCACTATCTTTATGATGATGGTGAAAATCTTGTGTTCATGGATAATACGACATATGAACAAATTGAAATCGCTAAGAGTAGATTAGAATGGGAAATGAAATTCATGAAGGCGAATGACAATGTCATGATTTCTATGTTCGAAGATGAAGTATTAGGTGTAATCTTACCAGATAAGGTTGAATTACAAATTACAGAATGTGAACCAGCTGTTAAAGGTGATACTGCTACTTCTGCAACAAAGAATGCAGTACTTGAAACTGGCTTAGAAATTCGTGTACCATTATTTATCCAAAATGGTGAAATGGTTGTAATTTCTACCGCGGATGGTAAGTATTCTGGTAGAGCTTAATGCATTAAGAATTGAATTCTAAGAAATGTGCTGAAAAGCACATTTTTTTACTATATAATTAAAGCAGTGTGTTGGGGTGAATGATGAGTAAGAAACACGTTGGAGCAAGAAAAAAGAGATTGACTACACCTGCTGAGGAGCGCAAAAGAGCAGTTCGCTTTAGGCATAATCCATATAAAAAAATAAAGGAGATCATCACCAATAAACCATTCAGTTTTATTGATTTAGAGGATTATGAAGATAAAATTGAAGATTATGTTGATCAAACAATTTTGGTAGATGGTGCATATAGGATAAAGAAAAAAAAGCGTTTGAAGATTTTAAAATTCTTTCAAAAAGAAAAGCCAATTAAATCAAATATTGATATTAATTTTGATCAAGAAGAAGAATATGTACATATTCCTGAAGTAGATAGACTTTTAGCTGAAGCGAAAGAAATAGAAAGAATAGAAGAGAATCATTTTAGCGAATTAGAAAGTGAACATGAGGTTGTAGGGCAAATGGATAAGGATATAGAACAGGTTTCAAATGAGAATATAGAAGAAGAGGTAGATACATCTATCGAAGAACATCCTAAGAAACAAAAGCCTGAATTACGCTTGGGTTTAATTGATATTGAAGATACTACAACGCTAATGGCTAATGAAGAAAATATAGAACAAACGATAAGCGAAGAAAAAGACGATACTATTGTTGTAGATAATCCTGAACAAGATAATAGTTTGAAATTAGAAGATACAGTTAAATCTGTTAAATTAAATGATAAAGAAAATATTCAAGATAGCGAACAGAAGCAACCAGATATAAAGAATGAAAATAATCAAACGATACAGAAAGATGCAAAACAAAAAACATATAAACAATTAAAGCGTGAGGCAAGAAATGCTTATTTAGATTCGGTAATTGATGAGCCTAAGGCGAATATATTGAAAATGATTTTCTTGCCAGTTGATTCAGTTAAATCTGTAGCTTCTGTTAAAGGGGTTACGTTAAATGCCTTAGCTGTATTATTTTTGAATATTCTACATTGGTTAGCCTTTGGTTCTATCTTTGCATCACTTGTCTATCATATGATTAATCAAGCTCCCTATAGTGTAGCGCGTATGAGCTTTAGTTCTGCTTCTTTAATAGCCTTTTTTATCGCAGGCTTTGCTTTAATTAGTGAATATGCAATTTATTATATCCTTTCCATTTTTTGTGGCTTACTAGGTGATAAGATTACAATGCGTAAATTAGCAGATATTAGTGCAAGAGGTTCCATGACTTCTACTATACTCTATATTATCGCTGTATTCTTAGTGCATATTAATCCTATATTTACATTTATTTTAGCCATATTAGGTATATTCATTGGCTTATATACGAGGGCAATAGGTTTTGATAAATATATCGAATTACCAAAGGGAAGGGTATTATTGTTACTAGCAATCTGTTTAGCAATAATCATTTATATTTTCTTTAAATTGTTGCCTTTATTCTCACATGATATTCAAGCTGTAATGGATTTGTTATATCAGAAATGATGCAAATTACTTGTTATTTAAAGATGCTTGCGTATAATAACATATAGATAAATCTCAGGGCAGGGTGAAATTCCCGACCGGCGGTATACCCCGCGAGCTGCAAAGCTGAATTGGTGAAATTCCAATGGCGACAGTATAGTCTGGATGATAGAGAAACATCTATTCATACTTTATTCCGTCCAGAGGTTTTGTCTTAAACCTCTTTTTTTGAGGTAGAAAGGAAAACCAGATGAATCAAAATGTTAAAAATCTTACGAAAATTGCGATTTTAGGAGCCGTTGCCTTTGTGTTGATGTTGTTTGAATTTCCATTACCAATTGCGCCTGTTTTCTACAAATTAGACTTAAGTGAAATTGCACCATTAATTGGAGGTTTTGCAATGGGGCCTATGGCTGCTTTTGTGATTGAAGCAGTAAAGATTATTTTAAAGTTGATGTTTAGAGGTACAACAACAGCTTTTGTAGGAGAGATTGCCAATTTTCTTGTAGGTAGCTGTTTTGCGGCAAGCGCAGCATATATCTACCATTTGAAGAAAAGTAAACAATCTGCTCTAGTAGGTATGTTAGTAGGTACAATTGTGATGGCTATAGCGGGGGCATTAATGAATATATTTGTATTAATTCCTTTATATTCCTCTTTATATGATTTGCCAATTGAAAATATTGTAAAAATGGGTTCAGCTATATTTTCCTCTGTAAATGATGTAAATTCATTAGTCTTATTTTGTGTTGTACCTTTTAATATGATTAAAGGGTTATTAGTTAGCATCATTACGTTTATTCTATATAAATCTATTTCTCCTATATTACATAGTTAATGCAAAATAGAATCAGTAATAGGATATTTACTTTAAAGATAATGTGCTACTTTTAAATTAATATTTCTTATTTTCAGAATAGCTATGCTATAATTATCGAGATAAAGGGAACTTTTTATTATGGCTGAATTATCAAGAGTAAAGAAATATGAAGAATTAAGGAATAAATTACAATTTAGTGTCGAGGATGATGCTGTCGCTTCACAAGAATTATCACGTTTTGAGAAAAGATTGAATCAGATTGATGCTGATAATTTTTCATTTAAGGAAAAAGATGTGAAGGAGAATTCTAAACCTTCGCATGCACGTAATGTATATGTAAGTGAAGTACCAACTTTATCTCGTAGAGAAAAGAAGATGGACCTTGAAACATTGACACAGGATTATCGTACAGAAGATAGTAATGAATTTGTCAATGAATATATTCGTGAAGTAAAACAATATAATATGGAACAAGGTTTAGCTTCTAGCGAGAATACAAGTATGAATGTATTGAATCAAATTCGCTCACAAATTGGAAATAAGGAAGCGAAAGTATCATCAAAGCCATTTCCTAGTGATTATCAAAAACCACAAAATACGATGGATGATACAAAAGATACATCAGATATTCCTTTCTTTTTAGATGATGCAAGAGCCACAAAAAGTATTGGAAATACAGAACAATTATCTATTGTAGAACCGAAAAATCATCTCTTTGAAGACGCAAATTCATTAACTAAAGCAGATATAATGGCTGAAGTACAAAATCTTGTAAATGGGAATAGTAAACAAAACTATGAACCAATGGGTACAG
>JAFVFM010000156.1 GCA_017475415.1 Solobacterium sp. | reverse complement strand
GAAGAAATGGTAGCTGTTCAAGCTAGAATTGCGGATAAAAAAGCAGAAGCACAAAAAACATTAGCATAGAGAAAGAGAGTAAAATAATGCGTAGAAAAATTAACTTGAATGATAATTGGTATTTCACAAAAGAAGAGAATCAAAGGGTGGAAATTCATCTTCCTCATACATGGAATGCAGTAGATGGTATAGATGGAGGAAATGATTATTATCGAGGTACCTGCCTTTATGAAAAAGAATTTACGAAACCATCTTTTGAAGAAGGCGAAAGAGTATATTTAGAATTTGAAGGTGTAGCGATGAAGGCTACTGTAATTCTAAATGAAAAAGAAATAGGCATACATGAAGGTGGTTATTCTACGTTCCGTATAGATATTACAGATGAGTTAAAGGATACGAATAGATTAAAGGTATTCGTAAATAATGAAAAGAATCATATTTATCCACAAAGTGCTGACTTTACCTTTTATGGGGGCATTTATCGTGATGTGCATTTGGTTGTTGTACCAAAGAATCATTTCACTTTAGCATACAAGGGTGGCTTAGGTATAAAAGTAACACCTACTGTTCATTTAGATACACGCTGTGCAACTGTTTTTGTGGAAGCTTGGGTAGAAGGTGAAGCGAAAGAGGTGCTATTTGAAACAGATAATCAAAAAATAAATGTGGAAGTAGAAGCGGGTTATGCAAAGTGTGAATTTGTGATCGAGGATGCACATTTATGGGATGGAATAAATGATCCTTATCTGTATAGTTTAAACGCAAAGGTAGATGAAGATGAGCTTTGTGTAAATTATGGTATACGCAGTTTTGAAATCACAAGCGATAGAGGCTTTATCTTAAATGGTAAAGAATATCCATTACGTGGTGTATCAAGGCATCAAGATAGAAGTGAAGTAGGTAACGCTCTTACAAAAGAAATGCATGAAGAAGATATGGCAATCATACGTGAAGTGGGTGCGAATTCCATTCGTTTAGCGCATTATCAACATGCACAATACTTCTATGATTTATGCGATAAATATGGAATCATTGCCTGGGCAGAAATTCCTTATATTACAATGCATATGAGCGAAGGTAGAGAAAATACTCTATCGCAAATGGAAGAATTAATTATTCAAAATTATAATCATCCAAGTATTGTGGTATGGGGCTTATCTAATGAAATTACAGCAGCCTCCATAGTCAATGAAGAATTATTAGAGAATCATCGTAAATTAAATGATTTAGCACATAAATTAGATCCTACAAGAAAGACGGTATTAGCTAGTGCCTTTATGTTAGAAATAGATAGTCCTATTTTGGATATAGCCGATGCGAATACATATAATCTTTATTTTGGTTGGTATCTAGGTGACTTAGTACAAAATGATGAATTCTTTGATGAATGGCATGAAAAATATCCAAATAAGCCAATAGGTTTTTCAGAATATGGGGCGGATACAAATCCTGCTTACCATAGTACAAAACCAGAAAGAGGCGATTATACAGAAAGTTATCAATGCCTCTATCATGAACATATGTTGGATATGATCGAAAAGAGAAATTGGTTATGGTGCACATATGTTTGGAATATGTTTGACTTCGCTGCTGATGGTAGAGATGAAGGTGGTAAGCATGGTCAAAACCAAAAAGGCTTAGTCACAATGGATCGCCAAATCAAAAAAGATGCTTTCTATCTTTATAAAGCGCATTGGTCAAAAGAACCTTTTGTCTATATTACAGAAAGAAGATATGTAAATCGAAACGAAAAAG
>JAFVFM010000155.1 GCA_017475415.1 Solobacterium sp. | reverse complement strand
TGAAATCAAAGGTCAGTACAAATCTTCCCGGTACTGCCAACTTAACTTTGGGATTCTTTCTCAGTATTTCGAACTCCGCATCTGTCAGTCTTCTACTTTTCGACATCCTTCCACCTCAAACTAAAAAACACCCGCAAAGGGTGTCTCCGAGTTGTCAAACTCGGGTCCTCTTTACGGGTATCAGTTTATTCTGTACTATCCCCTCTAGTTCACTACTATCCGGATTCACTCATCAACACCAGATTTGCAAGAACCTTTCTTTTTTAAAATTTCAAAGATTTCCTCTAACGCAACTGCTTCATCAGATTTAGCTGGAGCAGCTTCTTCAACAGGCTTTCTTGTTTTATTCACTGCTTTAACAATGAGGAATAATACAAGTGCCATGAGGACGAAATTAATAACAGCAGAAATAAATGCACCAATGCCCAATGTAATACCATAAGGTAAATTAAGAACAACATTGCTAAGGTCTGCTTGGAATAAAATACCAATAATAGGATTTACGATATTTTCGATGAAAGCAGTGATGATTGCCCCAAATGCAGCAGCAATAATCATACCAACAGCCATGTCCATTACATTGCCTCTTAAGGCAAAGGCTTTAAATTCATCCATGAATTTTTTCATTCTCTATCCACACCTTTCTAATTCTTTTGTTTGTCATCTTGGTAAATAGTATTCCCCATAGCAATATACATTCACTTTGTGAAATACTTCAGATTCCATGATGGAAACATTATTTTTATTATATTCCAAATCGTAAATTTTTCCATGTAAATCACGTAGTTTATTCATTTTCACCCCTAAAAAGCCATTTTTAATGATCATCAATTGCCTTCTACCATAAATTGGCATATAACTTCTAGGCACAAATGAATAACGTTCCTCGAAAGATTTTAATAAAGAATGAATCTGATCTTCTTTCAATTCACTAGATAGAATTGCTCCATCTATACCCGCTATGCTTAATACATAAGCTAAAGCATAAGAATTGTATATATTTAATGACATACCTGCAATACAAGCTTTATGCATACCATATAAACCACCAACCTCATTGATAATCTTATTCTCATAATTGTCACATTGATTATTCTCATCAACGATTTCGGTTTCTTCTAATACATAATCATTCTTAGGTAATGGTTGATTATGGAAATATCCAAAAAGCTGTTTATTTAATGACCTTTCTTTTTTTTCTAAAGAAAAAGTATATTCTAATTTACGCTGACGTTGTCTTTTTCGCGTACGTGATTCTAATAATGAATCTAATGCCTCACGCCTAGTTTTATTGATTATGCTTTTCGCAAGGAAGATATTCCCGCATTCCCCTTCAATGTAAGAAACATGAAATATAGTATCCTTAATTTTCAATAAGGATTCTTCTAATTGTTCTTTATTTAATGGGCTTGTTTTTGCCAATTCACAAATTCCGTCACTTTCAACAAATACAACATGCCCTTCTTCATCTTTGACAATAAGTTGTAATGGTTGATTAATCGAAGCATGATATTCCATTTGGATTGAAACTTTTCTATTTCCTTGTTGAATATCATTTTTCAATTGATTCACTAAATAAGTATCATTCGTTTTTAAAACAATGCTATCTTTTTCAATTCTCTCATTTTCTTTTAAACGTAAAGTAACAATATCATGCGCTTTAGCAACAGAAATATATTTACCATCTTTTTCCATATAGGAGGCATTTAAACCTATATCTTCTTTTTCTTGCAAAATACGTAAGCCATCATGTTGATGCAAGGTATCCATTAATTTCACTTTTACTTTATTTCCATTACAAGAAATAACCTTACCTACAGGAATACCTCTATGGTTGGGACGATATGGATTCATTCTTTCTTTTATAGAATTATGCATTAAATGCCCTTCTGAAAATCCACGATTAAATAGTAAAGCTAATTCTTTATTTCTTTGTTTACTTAATTGATACTCTTTTCCTACATAATATGCATCTATTGCTTCTCTAAAGCTTTTCGTTACTAAATATACGTATTCTGCGCTCTTCATTCTACCTTCTATTTTTAATGAAGAAACACCTGCATCAATTAACTTAGGAACTTGCTTAATGGCATTTAAATCCTTAGGGCTTAAAATATAATCTCCTTCACTAAAGGAAGACCCATCTTCTTTAAAATATTTCATACGGCAATATTGTGCGCACATTCCTTTATTTGCAGAACGATTCTTTTCTACACTGCTAATCAAACATTGACCACTATAACTAATACAAATAGCGCCATAAGCGAACACTTCAATTTCAATATCTTCTTTGCAAGCCTCTTGTATTAATTCTAAAGATGATTCACGTGCTAAAACAATACGCTTAGCCCCTTCTTTATGAATATGACGAATACCAGATAGATAATGAACATCCATCTG
>JAFVFM010000154.1 GCA_017475415.1 Solobacterium sp. | reverse complement strand
TTTGAAAAGATTGATCAAGAAGGGTATGACTGGATTTATAAAGAATATCAAGTTGAACCGGTTGATGTAGAAAATAAGGTTACAAAAGTATCCTCAATTGGGACTTGTGCAGTACGTGAAGCAACAAAGGAGAAGAAATAATGGAAGTGCTAAAGCAAAGTGGCATACTTAATATTCAAGAAGGCTTCCAAGAATATACGATAGATACAGAAGGTAAATTACATCTATCTTTTCATTCATTTAAAAATGCGCAAGTCTTCTTTCATATAAAAAATGCGAACGAGATTATTGTCGAAGGAAAAGTAGAAAAGGATACGCATTGTTCAATATTCTTTTATAATGATGCGCATAGCCATATTGAAATTAAGGAAGATTATGCTGTAGATGGGGAATTACATATTACTTTTTCAGAATGTAATTTAGCTTCCTCTATTCATGACTTACGTGTTCATTTAAATCGTGAATATGCAAAAGCAAAAGTCAATTCAGCAAGCTTAGTCAATGTCAAAAAGAATTATCATATTGAAGTGATTAATCATGCAGCTAAAACAGAAGGTTTAATACAAAATTATGCAGTTGTCTTAGCTGAAGGGAATTTAATGATAGATGCGATTGGTAAGATAGAACGCGGCGCAAAGAAATCGCAAAGTCATCAAACCTCGCGTGCCTTATCTTTTGCGGAAGGGCAAAAGGCGACTATCTTACCAGAATTACTCATTGATGAAAATGATGTACAGGCTAGTCATGCGATGTCTATGGGTAAGGTTGATGATGAACAACTTTACTATATGATGTCACGTGGATTAAGCATGGAAGATTGTACTTCTTTAATTAGTAAGGGATATTTATTACCAATACTAGATGAAATTGAAGAAGATGAATTAAGTGATAAATTAAAAGATGAGATAGAAAGGAAAATTGCAGAATTATGCTTGATGTAAAGGAAATACGAAAAGATTTTCCTATGTTGCGCAATCATCCTGAACTCATTTATTTCGATAATGGTGCTACAACATATAAACCAGATTGTGTAATACAGGCGATTGTTTCATTTTATGAGAACTATACCAGCAATGTTGCGCGTGGTGAATATGCTACTGCAGTAATGGCGGATAAGGCCTATGCTAAAGCGAGAAAGACGATAGCTGAATTCATTCATGCAGAAGAAAAGGAAATCGTATTTACTGCTAATGTTACTGCTTCTTTAAATCAAGTCGCTTATGGTATGCGTAAATGGCTAAATGAAGGTGATGTAATATTAACAACCAAAGCAGAGCATGCTAGTAATTTATTACCTTTTTATCGTCTACAAAAAGACTTAGGGATTAAGATAAACTATATTCCTGTAGATGCATTTGGAAAAATTCATATAGATGATTTTAAACGAATGCTTAATGATAAAGTGAAGCTAGTTAGTATAGCAGAAGTCAGCAATGTAATTGGCGTAACACAAGAAGTAAAAGAATTGATCCAATTAGCGCATCAAGTAAATGCTTTAGTATGTATTGATGCGGCGCAATCGATTGGGCATATGCCAATTGATGTAAAAGATTTAGATGTAGATTTCTTATGTTATTCATCGCATAAAATGTGTGGGCCAGATGGAGTAGGTGTACTCTATGGGAAGAAAAGATTACTTGAAGAAATGGAACCTCTTATGTTAGGGGGAGGAATGAACGCACGCTTTTCATCTAATGGGGATATGATTTATAAAAATGCACCAGAAAAATTTGAAGCGGGTACACCGAATATTGAAGGTGTAATCGGTTTAGAGAAAGCTACAGAATATCTTATGCAAATAGGCATGGATAATATCCATGAGTATGAACGTGAATTACGTACA
>JAFVFM010000153.1 GCA_017475415.1 Solobacterium sp. | reverse complement strand
GAAACAGTTAAAGCCTTACTATTGGAAGCCTTATTTCTGGAGTCTATCGTATTTCATCGGTACTGTCAGCGAAAAAACCACTTCGGTTGTTAAACAATATATTCAACATCAAAAAGATTGAGGCAATTCACCTACGTCTGATCCAGTAGGTCAGGCGTGGTACTCTTGCCGAATTAATAGATTCATCACACACTCTTGCCATCTCAGTTTCCCAATTTATTAAATCTTTGCTTCTTGCCACAAAGATATCCTTTGAACCATTTGTTTTAAATTGTTTCCATCTATTTGTATTCACATCTAAATCCGTAGCTAATATATAGTAATAACCATCAATTTCATTTTTAAATACATGTGGATCTCTTAAAGCCTTAGTTCCTCTATCTGACACAATCATTGGCTTATGATTATTTATTTCGTTAAAATGGAAACCATCTTCACTAATCGCAAAATATATTCTTTGATCATCTTGTCCATATTTTATGTTTTTAAAATATGTATATAGATATCCTTGTAATGCCATAATACTACTCTTCCTCTTTTATATTCTATTATACGTTTTCTCTTTTCCACAATTCATTCCAAAATGAATTAGTGAATCACTATATACTTATATATTACAGGTATCATTATTCGTTTAATTATCCAATATTTCTTTTTCCAAAGTCCACTGATACAAAAGTCATCATTTACGGCTTAATCCTATAAGTCACAAAAAGTACATGCAGTTTCGTTATTTTCTTTTTCCATGGGCTGTGGTAGAGTTATCACATGACGCTTATACAACAAGTATTAATTGATTCCCTATTCTTCATTGTTATGTATCTTTTGCTTTATGCTTTCCATCTAAAAAAATTACACCCAAGAAAAGCCTTCTATCACAGTGCCTTTTATTACTCTATAGTTATCATCCTAATGAGTACACTTAGTCCCATACTCGCCAATCTTACTTCCTTTTTCCATTTAGAAGTTTTTGAGTTTAATTGGATTCCCTTTTTGGATTGGAAATACCAATATGGCAACTATATTGAAGAAAGCATTGCCAACATCTTTCTATTTATTCCCTTTAGTTTAAGCTATGGTATTTGTTTCCGTAAAAGGCCCTATCTAGCCATCCCTATTGGCTTTTTCTTCAGTATGTTTATCGAATTCACCCAAGCCTTACTCCTATTAAATCGTGTAGGAGATATCTCAGATATTCTAACCAATACATTCGGTTGTATATTAGGTGTTGGTTTATACTATTTAATTAAAGAACGTATTTATAATATGAATCTAAATGACAAAGCGAAAGAAAAACAATTGGACTAACCAATTGCTTCTTCAATAACCATTTTGTCATATTGACGTGTGTACAAGTCATGATATGTACCACGTTTTTTCATTAATTCGTTATGTGTACCACGTTCAATAATTTTCCCGTCATCTACCACAAGAATAACATCAGCATCTACTATAGTCGATAAACGATGCGCAATCACAAAACTTGTACGTCCTTGTATAACTGTCGCAATTGCATCTTGTATAGCTTTTTCTGTTAATGTATCAATCGATGCAGTTGCCTCATCCAAGATTAAGATCTTTGGATCTGCTAAGATCGCTCTCGCGAAGGATAATAGTTGCTTTTCTCCAGTAGATAAAAGATCACCGCCTTCACCTACTTCACTATCTAACCCCTTATCCATCTTCTCAATCACGAAGCTTGCAGAAACCAAATCCAAAGCCTTCATGATTTCTTCATCACTTGCATCAGGTTTACCATAACGCAAATTATCTCTTACTGTACCAGAGAATAAATGAGGTGTTTGTAATACATAACCAATATGTGAATGTAGCCATAATTGACTACGATCACGGGCATCTTTTCCATCAATTAATACTACCCCGTCTGTTGGCTCAAAGAAACGACATACCAAATTTACTAATGTACTTTTCCCGGCACCTGTTTCTCCCACAATCGCCACCATCGTTCCTTTAGGAACATTTAAATTGAAATGTTCTAAGATTAAGCGGTCGCCATCAGGATATTGAAAGCTGACATCTTTAAATTCAATATCCCCATATAGATCTTCCCAATTCTCCTTTTTTGGATGGAAGGTATCTGCATATTTTTCTATAACCTCATTGCGATCTGCAACATCACTCTTCGTTTCCATTAAGCGCGTAAAGCGTTCTATATTTACCTGTATCGCAATTAAAGATACTAATGTTTCAATTAAGAATTGAATTGGATCCATGATATTCATGGCATAACTCATAAATACCGATAAGGTTCCTAGCTGCATAGCCCTCTCTATCGTTAATTGGCCACCTTGCCATAAAACTAAAGCTAGGGCAAAGGCCCCCATCATCGCAATTGAAGCAAAGAATAATGCCGAATAGCGAGTAGAGCGAACGCTAGTTTTATACATATTGTCTGTTTCTTCATGAAAGCCACGACCCATAATGGATTCTACAACAAGTGTTTTAATGGAGCGCGCCCCTGTAATACCTTCATTAAAATTGCTGGTAATCTTAGAATTGATTTCGCGAATATTACGATGAAAGCCAACAATTCTCTTTTCGAAAAAAGTAACCAAAATCACAGCGAATGGCACCAACAACATAATAAATAGTGCTAAGCGTAAATGAATCATCATCATGGATACAAATACAGCGATTACATAAGTACCATTCCAAACGATGTCCATTAAACGCCAAGATACTAATTCACCTATTTTTCCTGTATCACTCATCACCCGTGCATGTATATAACCTACATTATTTTGAGTAAAAAAGGCAAAGGAT
>JAFVFM010000152.1 GCA_017475415.1 Solobacterium sp. | reverse complement strand
TGTTGGTGACCGTTATACAACAGAAGAGCATAGAGAAACCTTAAAGGTAAATGGTTGGACATTTTGTGAAGTAGATATTACAGATGCAGATGGTACAGCCACACTACCAGTCAAGAATGGTAAATGGTTTAAAGAAATGAGTGTAGGTAAATCTATGCTGAATTATGATTCTTTATTCTGCTTAACACATTTTAAAGGTCATACTATGGGTGGCTTTGGTGGCTCCAACAAAAATATTGGTATAGGTTGTGCAGATGGAAGAATTGGTAAAGGATGGATACATGCCAAAAATGGTAATGATTGGGGTGTTGTAGAAGAAGAACTCATGGAAAAGATTAGTGAATCCACTAAGGCTACTATCGATTACTTTGGTGAAAATGTATGTTATGTCAACGTAATGCGTAATATGTCTGTATCTTGTGATTGCGAAGGTGTACAAGCGCAACCTGTTGTTACACCTAATGTTGGTATCTTATCTTCTTTAGATATCTGTGCAATTGATAGTGCTAGTGTAGATTTAATTTATGCAATGCAAGAAAAAGACAATCATGATTTAGTAGAACGTATGGAATCGCGACATGGCCTACACCAATTAAGCTATATGCATGAATTAGGCATGGGAAATCGTAAATATGTATTAATTGATTTAGACAATAATGAAGAAGAGATTAGTATAAAGAAAGCAGTTGAAGGCGTTGTGCCTTTCAAACAAATTACGAAATAATGAAGAGTACTCGCAATATAACCTTAACTGGCTTAATGATTGCCATTGGGTTACTTATTGTTTCTGTATTAAAAAACTTCGGTGGTCAACCGATACTAAAACTCTTCTCTCCTATGCATTTTCCCGTCTATATTGCAGGACTCGCAATAGGTCCAATAGAAGGACTGATTACTGGTTTATTTACGCCTTTATTATCCTACTTAATTAACCAATTACCGCCAAGTGGCCCTTTGGCTATGATGGGGGAACTCGCAATCTATGGTTTAGTATGTGGTTTAGGTATGCGTTATTTGCCAATTAGGATGACAAAATAAAAATATTAGTCTCTTTACTGGTAGCCATGTTGGTAGGACGAATCATGGGTGGAATTATCACTGCCTATATTCTAAATGCGCAAGATTATAGTTTATCTACTTGGATTAGTGCTTATTTCTTGGGCACCTTACCGGCAATACTCGCCCATTTATTTATCGTACCAATGATTGTTATCGCATTAAAAAAAGCTGGTTTATTGAAATGACCAGCTTTTCTTATCGTGCAGCTTTTTCTTCATAAAGCATTTGATCTGCTTTATCTAATAATTCTTGTCGTTGAGGCTTATTATCATCATTATAGTAATAGCCAACACTGAAACTTAATATGTAAGGTATATTTTGTTTAAGGCAAGCTTCTTTTAAACGCTCATTGATTACTTTAGAAAAATCCTCTGGTTTTTCTAAATATTTTTCTTTAATGAAGGCAACGAATTCATCCCCTCCAAAGCGCCCTGCCTCACCCTTATATTCATCGGTAACATCGCGCAATACATTGGCTGCTAAACGTAATGCCTTATCCCCTTCTATATGGCCATAGGTGTCATTCACTTGTTTGAATTTATTGATATCCATAATAAAGGTATAAAAACCATTTCCTTTCTCACAAGAATTAATTAAAGAATCCAAATATTGGTTACATCGAAGGCGGTTATTTAAGCCTGTTAATGAGTCATGATTAATCATATTGCCTTGCAAAGAAATAAAGATAAAGAATACAGCAATCGTACTTGCTGGAGCCACAAAAGGATGACTGCCAATAAACAGTTGTAATAAAGCGCCAAAGAATGGGCTGATAATAAAAGCAGATAAGATATAAAATTGCCTTCTTTTTATTGGATTCACTTGTTTTTTCGCTAATATAAATGCATGTAATGTAGTAAAAGCGAAATAAATATAAGGAATGAAATTATGTTGCATCCAATATGGACCTCTTGAATAATGCGCTTGGTCATCAATTTGGAATAACCAACCTGTTTTAATTGAGCCAAAGCATAGAATAGCAGAAATTAATACAGGAATTAAGGATAGGACAAAATACCATTTTTTCATGGATAAGGTTGTGCCTAATCGCATTTCCGCAAAGACAAACCATAAAAAGCCCATTAAGCCACCCATCAAAAACATATATATGGCATAGAGTATCGCTATCGGAAGTGGTGATAGATGTAAAAAGCCTCGATATTGTGCATGTGTTATCCCATCTACAACAACCGCAATCATCAAAGTATATAAAAGGCTTTTAAAGGTAATCACTTCCCAATCACTACCAATATCATGGCGTACATTAAAAAGCATTACTCCGCAAAAGATAAAGCACATTAGCAATATTTCAAAATATACAATCAAATATTGTAATTCCATACACCCTTCCCCAAATAGTTAGTGTGTTTATTATACCATGCACAAAAAAGATAACCTATACATTTCCTAAAATTATTTCTTATCTCTATTGTCCAAAAGAATGAGAAAATTAACCTATTAAGGCCTTGAAATGACGCTATTAGGATAGACAAACTATGCTAAAATATTTATGATTTAAGGTTAGACATAATGATAAATACAGAACTTAATCACTATATTGAATTAACAACTTGGATTCGTGAGTTATCCTCACCCAAAATTGACAATACAGAATCAGCGGAAGAGTATAGAATTAATCTCATTCGCTCTTTTAATCATATAGGTGAATTAGCTAAAGTAAATCAAAATATATTGGATGAATATTTCTATCCGCTTATGCATAAAACATCCCTTAATGAAGAAGAAATCCAATTATTAAGAGACTTTTCTGAACATCTATTAGATGCTACAAGCATGGAAAATATTGATTTACCTATGCATTTTATGCAATCACAAAAGCTATTAGAAGATGCTGAAAAGAAGCAGGATGATGCCTTAATTATCCTTTCTCTAGATAATATCGTTATGGCTAGTTATGCCATGTTGATGACTAGCTTACGCTTATATCCATGTTTTGATATCTGTTTTAAATATAGAGATAAAGGTCTAGAAGCAGCAGAGCGTATCATCAGTTATCTAGAACCAGAAAAATTCAAAAAGCTAGATCGCTATTGTAAAGAATCTGTACTGATTAATTCCCGTTATATATCCGCTATGTTTGAATGGGGCGAGGATATTGATTTTGAAGAAAGAACCCATAAAGATATGGCCATGATGGAACGTTCTTTATCTTTAGCTACTGACCCTTTCTACCGCGAAGAAGCTCCTGATTATGATTGGGATTATCATGTCTTCCGTACCCTTCAATATATCACTTGCTTTACAGAATATCGTAATCAGATACATTTCAATAAGGAATTACTAAAAAAGATTCTTTCTTATACCTATCAATTCATAGAATTCTTAAATAAAACGACTCCTTATATGATTGAGGAATGTACACAGGAAACACAAGATTTATATTTATGCCGTAATCGCTTCTTAGCAGAAGAAATTACTTTAGAAGAATATAAAGAAGCATTAAGAGAATTATTTTCTAGAAGACAAATGCATAATTATTCTTCTTATATCCTCTATACCAATTTCACTGTTCCTTATGAATATATACTTGTTTTAGATAAAGAAAACTTGCAAGAAGAAGATAAAGAAGTATTACGAAATTTCTATAATGAAATGATAGGTTATATTTTCCATATGCCTAAGATAGGTGTTCTATCCTTTATGTTAACCTTCTTAGCCTATATTTTAAGAAATTATGTAGAAGTAGATGGTGCACCAACTTTAGAAGAAATGTGTTTGAGTTTAATGGCTGCCTTACACCCACCTACATTTGTGCACACCTTAAGTGTTGCGGAATTTGTAGCTTGTTTAACTAAGCATTTAATCAAAAGAAGGCCCGATCTTTTTGTTGGAACATGTGGCATACAAAATGAAGAGGAAGTTTATGAAAAGCGCAGAGAATTAATTGAATTTGCTAGACATTCTGCCTTCTTGCATGATACAGGGAAATTATTCATTATCGAAACGATTATCACCTATGGTAGAAAATTATTACCATCAGAGTTCGATTTAATCAAAGCGCATCCTGAAGTAGGTGCAGATTTATTAGAACAATTCCCTTCTACTAAGATTTACGCAGATGCAGCTAAGGGTCATCATAAATGGTTTAATAATTTAAATGGTTATCCAATGAGTTTTGATATGGATACTAATCCAAATAAAGTATTTATTTCTTTACTTACAGTAGCCGATTGTTTAGACGCTTCTACAGATAGTATTGGCAGAAATTATAAACAAGGAAAGTCATTAGATTATTATCTCTTCGAACTAAATGAAGGCTATGGTACACGCTACGCACCTTATGTTGTAGATTTACTCAAAGAAGAAGAAATCTATAAAGAAATTAGCGATTTATTAGAATATGAGCGTGATGAAAATTACCGCAAGACCTATGCTTTACTAAAAGAATTATAAAAAAAGATTGACAGATAAAAATATCGTACTACTATATTTAACAAGAACAGGAGAAAAGGATATGCGTAAAAGTTATGAAATGAGAAAGCATCATCATCATTATCTTTGTATAAGCCGGACTCCTGTAGTACGAATTTTTTAGTACTCAATTCGTTGTATTATACAAAGTCCGGATGAACGATTCCGGACTTTTTCTTTTTCGCAATCCATTTACTGTTCAGATAAAGGAGAAAAAATATGAAAAGATTATTCAGCATTATTTTAGCAGCATTAACTCTATGTGCCTGTGGTACATATACAAGTAGTAACAATAGCGATGACGTAGCCTACATACAAAATAAAGGGACCTTAATTGTTGGAGTAACACCATTTAAACCAATGGATTATGAAGAAAATGGCGAATGGATTGGTTTTGATGCAGATCTAGCGAAATGTGTAGCAGAAGACTTAGGGGTAAAGGTAGAATTTGTATCCATTGATTGGGATAACAAAGTATTAGAATTAGAAAACAAAAGTATAGATGTCGTATGGAATGGCATGACTTTAAATGAAGCGAATGCGAAAGCTATGGAATGTACAAAAGCGTATTGTACTAATGCGCAAACAGTCATTGTAAAAAAAGGTACAGATACAAGCGATTTAAGTAAATTAGCCTTTAGTGTAGAAGCTGGTTCAGCTGGTGAAGAAGTAGCGAGTGAAAAGAATTTCCAATTCACCTCTTTAGAAACACAAGCCGATACATTATTAGAAGTACAGGCTGGCACAAGCGAAGCAGCGATTATTGATTTAATTATGGCTGGTGCAACAATCGGGGAAGGAACAAGCTATCCTGATTTAGTGATTGCCGAAGAATTAAATAGTGAAGAATACGCTATTGGTTGTAGAAAAGGCAGTAATCTAGCTAGCTATATTGATGAAGCATTAGCACGTTATAAAGAAGATGGACGTCTAATGGAAATCGCTAAAAAATATGGTGTAGATAAGGCAATTCAATAATATGTTTATTGAAGTAACTAAATCTTTATTATCTGGCTTTAGTACTACATTAATCTTATTTACCTTAACCCTCATCTTCTCTTTGCCATTAGGGTTATTGGCATCCTTTCTTGCCATGAGTAAATATAAATTTATTCGTATTCCTACAAGAACCTTTATTTGGATTATTCGTGGTACACCTTTATTACTACAATTAATTATTGTTTACTATGGGCCAGGTATCTTTTTAAAAAATAATATTTGGGGCTCAGGTGATCAAGGTAGATTTATTGCCGCATTATGTGCCTTTGTGATTAACTATACTTTCTACTTTGCGGAAATCTATCGCGGTGGAATACAGTCTATACCAAAAGGCCAATATGAGGCTGGTGAAGTATTAGGCTTAAGTAAGTCGCAAATCTTTAGGCATATTATTCTTTTACAAGTAATTAAACAAATTCTACCTCCTATTAGTAATGAGGTAATTACCTTAGTAAAAGATACTTCCTTGGCCCGTATTATTGCCGTATATGAAATCATATGGAGTGGGCAGGCCTATATTAAAACAGCTGGTATTATTTGGCCACTTTTCTATACTGGTGCTTTCTATCTTGTCTTTAGTGCCTTATTAGAAATCCTCTTTCATTATTTAGAAAAAAGACTTTGAACCTCGCATAAAAAACGGACATCAGAAATAGAGACAAGTTCACAGTAGGTTACAATAGAAGTAACCAGGAAAGGACTTGTATGAAAAGACAAAGAAGAACATTCACAAAGGAATTCAAAGAAGATGCCGTAAGGTAT
>JAFVFM010000151.1 GCA_017475415.1 Solobacterium sp. | reverse complement strand
TTAATCCATGTATCCATTTGAATACTATTCATTATTGTATAACTAATCCAATAGGATAAAGGAAAAAACAATAATAAGATAAATAAACGTATATAAGGATGAATATCAATAAAAGAAGCAATCAAAGAAAAGAGAATATAGAAAAATATATAGACAACAAATTCCATCCCTATAGTAAATAAAAAAACTAAACCATTCTTTTTTCTCAATAAATTCTTTTCTTCTTTTGGCGTCATATTTCACCTTCAAAATAAACTATCTTGTCTTGTGATACGCAAATGTTCATAAGCTTTCTCAGTAGCTACTCTACCTCTACTTGTTCGATTCACAAAACCAATCTGTATCAAATAAGGTTCATAAACATCTTCTAATGTTGTGGTTTCTTCACTAATGGCATTCGCTAAAGATTCTAAGCCAACAGGGCCTCCTTTAAAGCGTTCAATGATGCCTCTTAAATAACGAATATCCACTTCATCTAGACCAAGAGAATCTACATGCAAACGTTCCAAAGCATCCATGGTAATATCTTTGGAAATTAAACCATCATTTAATACTTGCGCAAAATCACGTACACGGCGTAATAAACGATTCGCTATACGTGGCGTGCCTCTACTTCTTCTAGCAATTTCATAAACTGCATCTTCTTCTATTTTACAATTGAGTACGCTAGATGTTCTCCTTACGATAGAAGCGAGTTGTTCTTCATTGTAGTAATCTAATTTATTTACGATTCCAAAGCGATCACGTAATGGTGCAGATAAATCACCAGCTCGCGTTGTAGCACCAACTAAGGTAAATGGCGGTAAAGGTAAGCGTACACTTCTACCACCTGCTCCATTATCACTACCTACCATAATATCTAATTCATAATCTTCCATTGCAGGATAAAGTATTTCTTCTATCATCTTAGGTAAACGATGGATTTCATCAATAAATAAGACATCCCCTTCATTTAAGGTAGATAATACTGCAGCTAAATCACCAGATTTTGTGATACTAGGTCCAGCTGTAACTTTAATATGAGAATGCATTTCATTCGCTAAAATAAAAGCTAAGGTTGTTTTTCCTAAACCTGGAGGGCCATATAAAAGCATATGATCTAAAGGCTCATTGCGTTGCTTTGCCGCTTGGATATAAATCTTTAAATTTTCTTTTAGACTATCTTGGCCAACATATTCATTTAGATACTGGGGACGTAAAGATGCTTCTATTTCTGCATCATTACTTTGTTCATCAGCTGACATTATACGATTTTCATTCATACTATACCTCACTATCTACCTAGATACTGCAGGCCCAAACGCAAATATTCTTCAACGCTCAAGCCTGGATTCTCTATAAATATATTGACAACATTTTGTAAATCTCCCTGCTTGTAGCCCAAATTTTTTAATGCATCAATCGCATCCTGTACTTCAGATGGATAATTCTGTGTCTTTTTGGTATTTTCTTTTTCTGTAGAAGGAATTAATTTTCCTTTTACATCTAAAATGATTTGCCTAGCAGACTTATCTCCAATACCCGGAATCTTTTTCAGCTGATCAATAGAGCCAGCTTCTATTGCGACAACAATTTTGTCATAGCCTTGTGAAGATAACATATTGATGACAGTTTTTGGTCCTACTCCTTTTACGCCAATCATACGGATAAAGAAATTCTTTTCTTCTAAAGAAGAAAAACCAAATAAAGTAATTCCATTTTCGGTAACATGCATATAGGTATGAATCAATATTTCTTCATGCAAATGCAACTCATTTGTATGAGGATAAACAATTTCATAACCTATGCCATTTTGATTCAAGACTACTGTATCTACTGTATAAGAAACTACTTCACCTTTTACAAATGCAATCATCGTTTACTCCTTATATTCCATAATAAATGTGCCAACTAATACCTGATCTCCATCCTGTACTCCAGCATCATTTAAAGCCTTATCTACACCCATATTCTTCAAGGTCAAACCAAATTGATAAGCTTGTTCTTCATCATCCAAATTTAATTGTTCAACTAGACGATCAATCTTATTCGATTCAACCTTCCATCTACCATTACCTAAATTCTTAACACTAAAGTCAGGACGTTTAGGTTCATAACGATAGACTACTGTTTCTTCGTGGCTTTCTTCTTCCATAGCTACTTCCTCTTTCGCTTTTTCGATTTCTGCCATCACTGCATATAAGACTTCATCTATGCCCTTATGTTGTAAAGCACTCATTTCAAAAACTTGTAAGTCAGGATATTTCATTTTGAATTCTTCTAAATATTCTGGTGCATATTCATCATCCATCTTATTTGCGACAACAATTTGGCTTTTCCTTTCCAAATCAATATCGTATTTTCCTAATTCATTATTGATGATTTCATAATCCTCAATAGGATTACGCATTTCCCCACTCATATCAATCACATGAATAAGTACTCGACAGCGTTTAATATGACGTAAGAATTCATGGCCCAAGCCTTTACCTTCACTAGCCCCTTCAATTAAACCAGGCATATCTGCTAAAACAAAGCTTCTTTCATCTGGTAAGGCAACTACACCAATATTTGGTTCAATAGTCGTAAATGGATAAGCAGCGATTTCTGGTTTAGCTCGTGATACAACAGATAAGAAAGTAGATTTTCCAACTGATGGAAAACCAATTAATCCTGCATCAGCTAATAAACGTAATTCTAATTGTAAATCTAGGCTTTCTCCTACTTCACCTGGTTGAGCATATTCAGGTGTATCATTGCGAGCAGTCGCAAAATGCATATTCCCTAAGCCACCTTTACCACCATGAGCGATCAATACTTTTTGAAATGGTTGCGTCAAATCCGCTAATAAATCACCATTTTCAGCATTGCGTATCATCGTGCCCAGTGGAACTTGTACATAAACATCATCGCCACTTTTACCATGCATTTTTTTTGTTAAACCAGGCATACCATTGCCTGCTTTGATTGTTTTTGTAAAGCGTAATTTGGTTAAGGTAGTTTCATTTGTGTCTACCACAAAATAAATATCTCCACCTTTACCACCATCACCACCAAAAGGTCCACCCATTGGATAGAATTTTTCATGTCGCCAAGCTACGCAGCCTCGACCACCATCACCAGCTTTTACATGTAATTTCACAAAATCAATCATGGGACCTCCTTTCTTCAGCCTTAAAAAAACTCCTGAATTTTATCTTCAGGAGTAATTATACCAAGCATTAAGCTTCTTGTGGATATACAGAAACTTGTTTTCTATCTTTTCCAAGACGTTCGTATTTTACAATGCCTGCAACTGTCGCAAACAATGTATCATCTCCACCCTTCATGACATTCTTACCTGGATAAATTCTTGTGCCTCTTTGGCGGTAAATGATGGAACCAGCTGTAGCGAATTGTCCATCCGCTTTCTTAGCGCCTAATCTTCTACCAGCAGAATCACGTCCGTTATTTGTGGAAGATACACCCTTTTTACTTGCGAAGAATTGATCAATTAATACGTATTTCATAATTTATTCCTCCGTTATTTTTATTGCCTTTGGGTGCGTATGTTCAATTGTTTTGAATTGATAATAAGCAACCCTAAGTATGTTTTGTGTTAAATCATTAGGCTCTGGTATATAAATATGGATATAATTTTCAATAATATCTATACTTTCAATATGAGCCATTTCAAATAATGCATTACAAAGTCCAAAGGATATAGCGCTTGCTTCTGCACAAACTAAATCTTCACCAAAATCACCCATATTAGCGTGACCAGTTATAGAAAGTACAATGTATTTATCTTCTTTCTTTGTAAAGCAGACTTTAATCATATTAAGCCTCGATAGATTCAACAGTTAGCTTTGTGTATGGTTGACGGTGACCTTGTTTACGACGAGTAGCACCTTTCTTTTGTTTGTACTTGAAGATAACAACCTTCTTTTCCTTACCTTGTTTTTCAACCTTACATTTTAATTTTGCTCCATCTACATATGGTGTACCTACCTTAGTAGAAGCATCACTGACAAGAACAACCTTGTCAAATACAACTTCATCGCCAGCTTCTACATCTAATTTTTCTACAAAGATAGATGCGCCTTGCTCAACTTTGAGTTGTTTGCCGCCTGTTTCGATAATTGCGTACATTTCAACACCTCCTGACATATATCTTAAGACGCGCCATTAAGGGGCTATAAAAGACTTAATCCCTATTCTGAGCGGTTACAGACCCATAATCAAAAGGGCCGATAACGGATATATATTACCCTTTATCAGCCCTTACGTCAATAAAAATAACAGCTTTTTCAATTATTTTAATAAGCTAATGAGTTTCTTCATATGTTTTTTACGATCTTCATTTGAAACATTGCTTAACATAGTCATAACAGAATAGATTTTAAGCTTCATTCCAACTGACATCTTATCGTTTTTTTCTACTTCTTTTGTCACATCATTTAATAATGACAATAGATCGCTTTCTTCCATATCTTTAACTGTTTTTAGTTTCTCTTTTATTTGTTCTAATAAATCTAAAGTAATAAGTGCCATAATACCTCCTAGAAAAGATCATCTTCTATATAAGAATGTTCAACACGAATACATTCTTCCTTATCTAATGCGGCTTGTATTAATTCTTCATAGGCGAATTTATTTTCATAATAAATACATTTTTCATGATTTGGTTTAGTAACAGGATTCTTTGGATCGAATATAGTACAACAATCTTCATATGGCAGTATGGATGTCTCATATGTACCAATCTGTTTCGCTAAATCAATGATTTCCACTTTATCAAAGCAAACTAGTGGTCTTAAAACCGGAATTTGTACAACTTC
>JAFVFM010000150.1 GCA_017475415.1 Solobacterium sp. | reverse complement strand
TTATATATCTTCAAAGATGTAAAAGAGATAATGAGAAATGGCCAAAAACAACTCGAATATTACGTCATTTAGTGTTAACTAACGCTAGATTAGTGCGTAAAACAAAGGATTCGTCAACCACACGATTGTAGATTAGCCGAATAAAAAATAATCCGAACTGATTAAATAGCGACAGTTCGGATTTTTAATCATAATAGAATAAAAAATCCGAACTTATAAATAATAAGTTCAGATTTCTTAGTGGAGCTTAGCGGGATCGAACCGCTGACCCCCTGCTTGCAAAGCAGGTGCTCTCCCAGCTGAGCTAAAACCCCATGTATATCAATTCGATGAATAATGGTGGGCCTGAATGGACTTGAACCAACGACCTCACCCTTATCAGGGGTGCGCTCTAACCACCTGAGCTACAGGCCCAACTTCATCGAATGCTTTACTATATTACCAATGTTATATACGAAAGTCAACAAAAATTTGATAATTTTTTTTACTTATGGTATTGTTTGCAAAGTAAGAATAGAAAGAGGCAAAAATGGAAGGATTTATAGCGTGGTGGATGGCGTCCATTGGTAGATATATTTCGCCAAAATTATCTGTATTTTTATTGAGTATGATTCCTGTTGTTGAAGAACGTGGAGGCTTATTATTAGCGAGAATGTTGAATATACCAATGTGGGAAGCAATAGGCTTATGTGTATTAGGAAATATTGTTCCTGTACCATTTATATTAATCGGTATGGAAAAGTTAATCCATTGGATGTCTGACCATCATTTATCTAAGATTGCAGAATTCTTAACCAATAAAGCAGAAAAGAATAAGCCGAAGATTGATAAATATGGAGCCTTAGGTTTAATGATTTTTGTGGGTATACCACTACCAGGAACAGGGGCTTGGACAGGTAGCCTTGTTGCATCCTTATTTGATATGGATGTAAAGAAGTCTTCCATTTCTATATTATTGGGTATCTTATTGGCTGCGATTATTATGACAATTATTTCATATGGCTTATTAGGAAGAATGATTTCTTAAAGGATTTCATTCTTTTTTTGTGCATAAGGGGATGGAATATGAAATAATGGTTATAGGATGAACTATAGTGTAATAATCGTTGCCGCAGGTAGCGGAACAAGAATGAAACTAGGCTACAATAAAGTTTATGCAAAGCTAGAAGATAATCGCACAATCTTGCGTACTGCGATGGATTTATTTATGGAAGATAAGGACTGTAAACAAATCATTGTTGTAACTAGTGCAGATAGCTTTTATCAGAATTGGCAGGAATATTGGCCAGGTAAAGTTCTTGTAGTAAAAGGTGGAAAAACAAGACAAGAAAGTGTTAGTCATGGGCTTCAAGCAGTAAAAGAAGAATATGTATTTGTGCATGATGGAGCTAGGCCATATTTAGAAAAGAAAGATCTAGAGGCAATAAAGAAGGCAGTGAAAAAATATGGTGCAGCTGTTTTAAGTGTGCCACCAAAGGATACCATCAAAAAAGTTGAGGATGGCTTTGTGAAAAAGACATATCGAAGAGAGAATCTATTTATAGCGCAAACACCACAGGCCTTTCGTTTTAGCATTCTTTATTCATGCATGATGCAGGCGATAGAAAATCATTTCGAAGGTACAGATGATTGTTTGTTGGTGGAAAAATATGCAGATGTACAAATTAAAGTGGTAGAAGGTTCTTATCGTAATTTGAAAATAACAACAGAAGAAGATTTGAAAAGGTAATATGCCTTTTCTTTTTGAAGAGTAGAGGAGAAACTATGAGTAATCAAGATGGGAAAATGTGGGCTTTAGTCAAAGAAAAACCAGAAAAAGGCATATGGATGAAGCGTATTCCTATTCCTAAGGTAGGCACAAATGATGTGAAAATTAAAATTCATAAAACAGCGATTTGTGGTACGGATGTACATATTTATGAATGGAATGAGTGGGCCCAACATACTATACCAGTAGGCCTTACAATAGGGCATGAATATGTAGGCGAAATTGTGGAAGTAGGTGATGGGGTAAGAGGCTTCAAAGTAGGCGATTTAGTATCTGGCGAAGGGCATATTACCTGCGGAAAATGTAGGAATTGTTTAGAAGGTCATAAAGAGAATTGTAAAAACGCAAAGGGTGTAGGAGTAAATCGCAATGGTGCCTTTGCGGAATACTTAGTGATTCCTTGGGTAAATGTATGGCCATGTAATCCAAATATAGAAGAAGAAATGTACGCCATCTTTGATCCATATGGCAATGCAACACATACCGCACTTTCATATGATGTATTAGGGGAAGATGTATTGATTACAGGAGCAGGGCCTATAGGTTGTATGGCAGCGGCAATTGTGAAATTCTCTGGTGCACGTCATGTAGTAGTAACCGATTTTAATCCTTATCGTTTGGAACTTGCAAAAAAATTAGGAGCGACACGCACAATTAATTTAAAGGAAGAAAAATTAGAAGATGTTATGCAGGAAATTGGCATGCAGGAAGGCTTTGATGTAGGTCTAGAGATGTCAGGTGCAGAAGTTGCTTTAAATGACATGATTCATCATATGAAAAATGGTGGCAAGATTGCCTTATTAGGTTTATTGCCAACAGACACGAAAGTAGATATGGAAAAGGTTATCTTTGGTGGTATCAATTTACGTGGTATATATGGCCGTAAGGTATGGGATACCTGGTATAAGATGACAACGATGATACAAGCTGGTTTGGATATACGTGAAATCATTACGCATCGTTTAGATATAAAAGATTTCCAAAAAGGCTTTGATGCCATGATGAGTGGAAATGCGGGAAAAGTTATATTGGATTGGTCACATATAAGCGATTTGGAGGTAAGTGATGAATAAGAAAGAAATATTAAGCCACTATCAAGAAATTGTAGAAGACATTCGCACTTCTGGTTTATTTAAAGGAGAGATACCTTTCTCTTCACCACAAGGGTCACATATACAACTAGAAGATGGTAGAGACTTATTATGTATGTGTGCAAATAATTATTTAGGCTTAGGAAATAATCAGCGCTTAATCGATGCAGCGAAAAAAACCTATGATGAAAAAGGCTTTGGTGTAGCGAGTGTTCGTTTTATTTGTGGTACACAGGATATCCATAAAGAATTAGAAAAGAGTATTTCTTCCTTTTTGAAAACAGATGATACGATTCTTTATTCTTCTTGTTTTGATGCGAATGGAGGCTTATTTGAAACCTTATTAACAGAAGAAGATGCCATTATTAGTGATGAATTAAATCATGCTTCAATTATTGATGGTGTGCGTTTATGTAAAGCTAAGCGCTATCGTTATAAGAATAATGATATGGCTGATTTAGAAGAAAAGCTAAAGGAAGCCGATGAAAATGGGGCAAGAATTAAATTAATCGCTACGGATGGTGTATTCTCGATGGATGGTATTATTTGTAACCTAAAAGATCTTTGTGATTTAGCAGATCAATATCAAGCTTTAGTTATGGTAGATGATAGTCATGCGGTAGGTTTTGTTGGAGAACATGGTAGAGGTACACAAGAATATTGTGATGTAATGGGAAGAGTAGATATCCTTACAGGTACCTTAGGTAAGGCACTTGGTGGGGCTAGTGGTGGATATACATCAGGTAGA
>JAFVFM010000149.1 GCA_017475415.1 Solobacterium sp. | reverse complement strand
GCGGTGATTGATTTAAATGAATTAGAAAAAATAGAAGACAATGAATGTGAAGAAAAGATTCATGGTGTCGATGCGATTATTTATGAAGCTTCTGTTAGAGATATGACTAGCCAAGCTTCTGCAAATACGAAGGCTAAAGGTACTTTTGCGGCTTTGAGTGAATTGGATACTCATTATCGAGAAATACCAACAGGTTTAAGTCATATCCTATCTTTAGGCGTGACGCATTTACAATTATTACCAGTTATGGACTTTGCGACAGTGGATGAAAAGCATCCTGAAATGAATTATAACTGGGGTTATGATCCGTCTCAATATATTGTTCCAGAAGGTAGTTATAGCAGTGATGCGAATAAGCCATATGCAAGAATGAAGGAATTAAAAAGTCTTATTGCGACATGTCATAAACATGGTTTACGTGTGAATTTGGATGTTGTATTCAATCATGTATATGATGTGGGTGGGTCACCTTTTGACAAGGTAGTGCCATATTATTATTTCCGTTATAATCAGGCTGGCTATTTATCCAATGGTTCTTATTGTGGTAATGATTTTGCCTCAGAAAAACCTATGGTTAGAAAGTATATTGTTAAAGCAGTAGAAAAGATATTCCGTATTTATGGAATAGATGGCATGCGCTTTGATTTGATGGGTGTTTTAGATGTAGATACGATGAATGAAATCGTCGCAAAAGCGAAAAAAATAAAAAAGGAAGCAATGATATATGGAGAGGGATGGAATATGCCAACTCTATTAGCGGAAGATAAAAAAGCAGGTATGCATAATCAAAGTCGTATGCCTGAAGTAGGACATTTTAATGACTTTTTTCGAGATAGTTTAAAGGGAAAAACAAGTGATGATCAACGTTATGAAAAAGGCTATTTGACGGGAGACTTGGGTATGGCATATAGTAGTCTTAGTGCCTTAAGCGCAAATGTATTAACTGAGCCTTATTACAAACGTTTTGATGCACCACATCAATCCATTAATGCTTTAGAGACGCATGATAATCATACTGTATGGGATAAGATGCATTTCTGTTGTGGAAATGAAGATCGCGCAACGCGACAAAGAAGGCAAAAGATGATGATTCTGAGCACTTTATTAGCACAAGGTGTGCCATTCCTTCATGCAGGCATGGAATTTTGTGCAACGAAAAGGGATAATGGAAATTCTTATAATGCTGGAGATGCAATCAATCAAATGGATTGGAAAAGAGCATATACCAATAAAGAAATTGTTGAATATACAAGACGCTGTATACAATTGCGTAAACAATATGCTTCTTTACGCTTTAAGAGTGCAAAGGAAATACAAGAGAATGTACGCTTAAGTACAGCCGAAGGTGGAGTTGTGTTTTATGAAATCAATTGCGTAAATGATCATAAAGAAATTATGCGTATTATGATTAATCCATCTTATGAGGAAAAAAGATATGTATTTGAAGATGGCTTTCGTATTCTTTTTGATGAAAATGGAGAAGAAAAGAATATGGAAGAAAATACAGTCATTATACCTGGCATAAGTATAATTGTCTGTATCAAAGAGCAGGAGGGAAATGAGAAGTGAAAAAATGGATGATTAGTATAATCGTAAGTGTGCTTGCGATTATGGCATTACCACAGGAAATCTATGCAGATGAACAAGCAGACTTTGATGCTTTTATGGAAGAAGAATTTAAAGCGAGCATGGAAGCAGATTATACCAACTTGCATTTTACCTTAAAGGATTATCAAAGCCGAGGTATCCAAAAACCAGAAATT
>JAFVFM010000148.1 GCA_017475415.1 Solobacterium sp. | reverse complement strand
TATTTTTGTATTAGCTTAAATGGAGATTTTCTTAATAAAAAATCAGGTTGCCCTCCTTTATGATTTTGTCGCAATAACTTCGTCATCAGATAGATCACTTGTTAGATGTGTAACAGCAGATTTAGCTACATTACAAGAATGGTCACCCATACGCTCTAATGTACCAATAACATCAATATATACACTTTCAGCAATAGGGGATGTGCATATACCATCTCTCATTCTTTCGAAGTGAGTATAGCGCGCATTATTTTCCATCTTATCCATTTGCTTTTCTAATTCTTGAAGACGGTGGTATAGTGTTTCATCATGTGTAACAAATATTTCTGTTGAAAGATCAATCATCTCTACGAGATGCATAAACATTTCATTGATTTCTTTCATTGCGGATTCGCTGAATTTTTCATCTTTGTTTTCTACCATTTGGAAGAATTCAGCTAAATTCATATTTAAGTCGCCAATACGTTCATAATTCTTTACTGCATCGAGTTGTGAACGAATCTCGTCTTTGTCTTTCATGGTCAAGTTGCGCTTAACCGATAAGCGAATAAGGTAATTTGTAATTTTATGATCAAAACGATTGATAATTGCCTCAGTTTGATCAAGTTTAGCCTTAGTTTCACTGCCACCGCCTTCTAACAAGAAGCGTTGTGTTTCTGTGACATTGAAACGTACAACGTCAATTAATTTAAGAATAGCTTGTTCAGATGTTTTAACTGCTGCAGAAGGTAATAGAGTAGTGATTTCTTCATCCATTTCATCAACATCAATTTCTAATGTTTCATCTTCATCACCAGGAATAATTTTCTTCACCAAAGTAACGAGTTGTTTTACAAATGGTAAGAATAATAAGGTTGTAATTACTTTAAAGATAATGTTGGATACAGCTATCTGCATCATTGGATTTAAATTGCCAAAGAATCTTTGAATAAAAGCTGCATAAGGAATAAGTAATAACATACCAATAATAGTAGAAATCACATTAAATGTAGTATGCATAAGTGCTGTGCGTTTACCTGCTTTTGAGCCTCCAATAGAAGCTAGAAAGCCGGTCATTGTTGTACCGATATTGGCGCCGAACATAAAGGGTAAGGAAGCGGAGAAAGTAACTGCTCCTGCTTGATATAATTTTTGAATAATACCGATTGTTGCGGCAGATGATTGCACAGCAGCGGTTAGTAACACACCTGCTAGCATCGCTAATATAGGATAATTGCTCATAGAGAGGGCAATTGCTTCAAATTGTGGTAATTCTTTTAAAGCAGCTAATGAGTCACCCATACCAGACATACCATAGAAAATTAAGCCAAAACCAAGAATAACATTACCGATATATCCTAGCTTTTGTTTTTTGGTGAAACAAATGAGCATCGTACCTAAGAAAACAATGAACATTGCATATTTCTCGATGCTGATGGAAATTAAGAATGAGGTAACGGTAGTGCCAATGGTAGCACCAAGGATAATACCTGCAGATTGCTCCATGGTCATTAAACCAGCACGAACTAAACCGATAGTAATTGCCGATGTAGCAGAAGAGGATTGCATAATAATGGTCATAATAATACCGATAACAACACCGGATAAAGTGTTAGAGGTATATTTGTTGATATAATCTCTAAGTTGATCACCGGCAACAGCCTTAAGACCGTCACCCATGAATTTGATACCAAACATGAAGAGGCCGAACCCACCAAGAATCATGCCCCAATTAAGTGATGCAAGCGACATACTTTTTTCCTCCTGTTCTTCACCTTATAAAAAGGGAAAACATACTAAAAAAATTTTATCATAGCCCTTGTTTTTCTAAAAGAAGGTAATGATGTTTGTGATACAATAAATAAGATTATTAAACAAAAATAAATGGATAATAAAAGCGAAAGGAAGTACGCGTATATGTATAGAAATACATGGATGGAAGTGAATTTGGATGCCATAAAAGATAATGTAATACGTAGCAAAGAAATCTGTAGAAAACGTATTATTGCAGTATTGAAGGCAGATGCTTATGGTTGTGGAGATAGCCATGTTGCACGTGCTGTATTAAGTGCAGGTGCGGAGATGCTAGCGGTATCTTCAATGGATGAAGCACTTATGTTAAGAAATGAAGGTTATGAAGGAAAAATATTGATTCTAGGGGCAACAGAAAAAGAAGATGTAGAGTTATTAATAAAAGAAAAGATTAGTGTAGCTGCGTATTCTGCAGCCTGGGTAGATAGTATTACAAAACAGAACTGTGTTGGTTTACAATTCCATTTAAAAATCGATACAGGAATGAATCGTATAGGTTTTAAAACCATAGAAGAAGCTAAGTGGGCTTTAGAAAGCTTACTCAATGCAGGCTGTATTGCAGAAGGTATCTTTACTCATTTTGCGTGTGCAGATCAAAAGGATCAAGTAGAAACGAATAAACAATTTACTCGTTTTAAAGAAGTCTATGAGGCTTTAAATTATAATTTCCCATGGATTCATACTGATAATAGTGATGCAACCTTATCCTTTAAAGATGAATTAACGAATGCATGTCGTATAGGCATTAGTATGTATGGGGTAAACAATTATGATATTTCTTTACGTTATCCTATTTCCTTACATACAAAAGTTATCATGGTAAAGGAAGTAGATGAAGGAGAAAGGATAGGCTATGGCTTAACCTATCAAGCGAAGAAAAAGGAATATATTGCTACATTACCAATAGGCTATGCAGATGGTTTTGTGCGTAAGAATCAAGGTAGATGTGTATATATTGATGGCCAATATTGTGAAGTAGTTGGTAGAGTATGTATGGATCAAGTTATGGTACGCTTAGAAAAAGAAGTACCAATAGGCACAGATGTAGAAATCTTTGGACCACATATTCATTTAGAAAAGATGGCTGAAGAATTAGATACAATACCATATGAAGTGATTTGTTTAATTAGTGGTAGAGTAACGCGTACCTATATCTGGGAAGGTGAAAATCTAGAAGAAAATGCACGTATTCTAAAATCAGAAATAGCAGAAGTACATCAATCTTAATCAAAGAAGGCGAATAGCCTTTTTTCTATCCCCCATGGGGGCTTATGGAAAAGAAGTAGGTATGATAAAGTCTTAAAAGAAATCGAGGTACTTTTTATGCATATGGCAGATGCTTTATTATCACCTACTGTAGCGACAACCATGTATGTAGCTAGTGCAGGCATAGCAGGTTTATCTATACATCAACTACAGAAATCAGAAGAAGATAAATTACCAATTATGGCGGTTAGTGCCGCTTTAGTTTTTGCGGGGCAAATGATTAATTATACAATTCCAGGAACAGGCTCTTCAGGGCATATTTGTGGTGGCATATTGTTGAGTGCTTTATTAGGGCCTTATGCTGCATTTTTGTCGATGATTTCTGTATTACTAATTCAATGTCTCTTTTTTGCGGATGGAGGTTTAATGGCCTTAGGGGCAAATATTTGGAATATGGCTTTTTATGGTTGCTTTGTAGGCTATTTTCTTATCTATCGGCCAATCATGAAAGGGAGAGTATTCTCTTCTCTATCGGAAAGAATAAGGCTAATTCTTGCAGTAGTATTAGGTAGTATTCTTACATTACAATTAGGAGCTTTTTCTGTGGTAATTGAAACAACATTATCTGGTATTACAGAACTTCCATTTGGTTTATTTGCGGGACTAATGCAACCAATTCATTTGGCTATTGGTTTAGTGGAAGGTTTAATTACTGCAGCTATTCTTTTGTTTGTATATGAAACAAGAAAAGAATTAATTATGGATGTTGGTCCTTCAACAACAGCTAAATTATCTTTAAAACAAATACTTTCTGTTTTGGTGATAATTACTTTTGTGACCGGTGGTCTCTTCTCTTTATATGCAAGCGCGAAGCCAGATGGTTTAGAGTGGGCATTATTTGGAAATAAAGATGAAGGCTATAGCGAAAATATGGCTTTAGATGAAGAAAATTATGGCATAAGTTCTTCCTTAGCCGATAATGCAGCTAAGGTGCAGGAAAGCATGTCTTTCTTACCAGATTATGCCTTTAAGGATAATGATGCAGCACTAGGGACTAGTGTATCGGGAATAGTGGGGTCTTCTATTGTTGCCTTAGTGGCTATTCTATTCTCGCTTGGCTTTGGTTTCTATAAAAAGAAAGGGGCACATAAGGCAGCGTGAACAAAGCAGAAAAAGCAGTAATAGAAATTAAGCAAATAGATGAGTTAGCAGATGGTAATAGCTATCTTCATCATATTTCGCCTTTATCTAAGCTAGTGGTAACACTAGCTTATCTACTTTTTGTCATGTCATGTCCGAAATATGCTTTTTCTACTGTATTATTATTTATTCTTTATCCTATCTCTATGTATGCAATAGCTGATTTATCGTTATGGCAGGCTTTAAAGCGTATGCGGTTTATTTTGCCACTAATTATCTTTGTGAATATTTTGAATCCTTTTTTTGACCAACAAATTCTCTTGCAAATTGGTGGTTTTCCTTTAACAGGTGGTATTATTTCATTTATTACGACTATATTAAAGGGTATTCTTGTGTTATGGGCTAGTTATTTACTTGTGGCGACAACGAAAATGGATGCCTTATGTCAGGCTTTACGCCAATTACATATACCGAAAATATTGGTTTCTTTATTCTTATTAACTTATCGCTATTTAGGCTTAATGATGGAAGAAGTATCAAGAATGAGTGAAGCTTATTATTTGCGCGCACCTGATCAAAAAGGAATACATATATCGGCTTGGGGCTCTTTTTTAGGCCAACTATTATTACGTAGTATGGATAGGGCAACAGAAATCTTTCATGCAATGAAATTAAGGGGCTATATAGGAGAATATAGGTTAATGGAAAAAGAATATCCTCCTGCTTATCTTTATTTTTTCGGTTGGCTTTGTATGTTTGTTTTATTTAGGTTGGGGATCTTGGCAGAGTGGATAGGAGGTATATTTTTATGATTAAAATGGAACATGTAAATATCGCATATGATACAAATGAAATGGTCTTAAAGGATATAAATTTTTCCATTAAGGAAGGGGAATGTATAGGTTTAATAGGGGCTAATGGGGCTGGTAAATCAAGTTTATTAAAAGCTATGCTTGGTTTAATTCCTTATGAAGGAAGAATCTATGTAGAAGATAGCTTAGTAGAAAAGAAGAATCTCGCAAGTGTGCGTAAGACATTAGGTTTCTTATTTCAAAACGCTGATGAACAGATGTTTATGCCGACTGTATATGAAGATATGGCTTTTGGTTTATTGAATATGGGGTTAAATAAGGATGAAGTAGAGAAGAGAATTGATGATGTATTAAAAGAATTGCGTTTAGACTATCTCAAAAAGAAATATAACCATAAGCTCTCTATTGGGGAAAAGCGTATGGCAGCTATCGCTACTATATTAGCGATGCAACCTAAGGTATTACTGATGGATGAGCCTACTTCTGCCTTGGATCCTAAAAATCGCAGATTATATATTGATATGATGAATGGATTAAAGATGACAAAAATCATTACTAGTCATGATTTGGATATGATTTATTCTTGTTGTGAAAGGGTAATTGTATTAGGGAATGGTAAACTTCAAGCAGATGGGGGAAAAGAAGATATATTAAGAAATAAAAAAGTCTTAGAAGAGAATCATTTAGAGTTACCTCTGGCTTTTCAAAGACTATGATTATTTTAATAAATGATTGATTGCGTCATTCATCTTCTCGATGGCTTCATGGTCATGGTCTTCTATCGCATGAACAATGCAATGATCAAGATGCTGTTTTAAGATGAGCTTAGATATGTTATTGATTTCTCCTTTCACGGCAGCTAATTGGATTAGTACATCTGAACAATCTGCATCGCGCTCAACCATATTCTTAACGGATTCTAAGTGTCCTATAGAGCGGGCTAAACGATTGAGTATCTTTTTTGTTTCTTGTGGGTCATGTGTATGATTTTTCATATTTCTATTATATAAAAATGATAATAGTGAAACAAGTATAACGCACTTGACCACCGGTCAAAATATGCTATGATAATAGTGTAATGAGGGAGTAGCGAACGATACTCGTCAATCAATCATCAACACGGCTAGGCCTGGTTGGTTGTAAATCGCAAGACTCATACACAAAAGCTAACTGTGTATGAGAAATCAGGTGCAGTTAGTACTGCATTTTTATTTGGAGGAAAAAGAAATGAAAAAGCACATTAAAGTAGTAAATGCATCGAACCAGCAGGATGTATGGAATGTAAAGGGGGATAAGAAGTCTTATCTTATATCTGCCCTAATTACGCTTATTCCAACATTTGTGTTGTATTACTTAGCATTACCAGCCTTAAATATAAAATCACAGGGCTTATGGTTATTTGTATTAGCGATACTTGTATTTTATGTTGTGATATTGGTGATCTATTGTTCCATAAAAAGAACACGCTTTTCTTTAAAGCCGGCAGTACTAAGCTTTGGTGTTTTATTAGCGGTGTTCTTGTTGGTGAATTTCTTTAGTGCAAGATTATTTCATGCCAAAGGGTATAGCCAAATCTTAAATGTACAAGATGGTGAGGTAGAACTCATTCCTTCTGTTGAAAAATCAAATTCGATTGCTTTGATGGATACAGCTAGCGCGGAAAGATTAGGTGATCGTAAGATAGGTTCTTTATCAGGTGTAGTTAGCCAATACAATGTAGGTGAATATATCCAAATCAATAAGAATGATGCACCTGCAAAAGTATCTTCCTTAGCGTATGATGGTTTCTTTAAATGGATGAGTAATAAAGATAAAGGTATACCAGGCTATGTGATTGTTAATCCAGTAGATATGTCGGCTGATTATATCTCTCTAGAATCTGGTATGAAATATGTACCATCTGCTTATTTTAGTAAAGATTTACATCGACATATTCGTTTTAAGTATCCTACAGTTATGTTTGGGAATTTGCACTTTGAAGTAGATGAAGAGGGTAAGCCTTGGTATGTATGTTCTGTATATGATCATACGATTGCCTTATTTGGTGGTACTAAAATAACAGGGGCAATTCTTGTTGATCCAATAAGCGGTGCGTGTGAAAAATATGAAGCAGGTAATGTACCACAATGGGTGGATGTTGTATTCCCTGGTGATTTAATTTGTGAACAATATAATGATTATGCCCAATTACAACATGGATACTTCAACCGTCTCTTTGCGCAAAAGGATTGTAGACAAGTAACAACAATGGAAAGAAGCGATGAGGAAGGTGAATCTAGCTATTATCCAGATTATGGCTATATAGCAAAAGATGGCGATATTTGGATTTATACTGGTGTAACTTCAGTAAATGGTGATAGCTCAAATATAGGCTTTATCCTAGCGAATGAAAGAACAAGCGAAACACGCTTTATTTCTAGTGCTGGTGCAGATGAATTCTCTTCGATGAAAAGTGCGGAAGGTGAAGTACAGGAAAAAGGTTATACAGCGAGCTTCCCTAGCTTAATTAATGTAGATGGTACGCCTACTTATATCATGGTACTTAAGGATGCGAATAATCTAGTTAAGATGTATGCAGCAGTTAATGTAGAACAATATAATTTAGTGACAACAGCTACTTCACAAGATGAATGCATCAGTAAATATAAGAGTTTAATTCATCGTGAATTAGATATTAGTAGCGAAGATGACAGTGAATATACTAAGGTTAATATTAAGGTACAAAAGATTCAAACTGTAGATATAGATGGCAATACATGGATCTATATTGTGGATGAAAAGAAGAATATCTATAGAGCGAAGTATATTGATGTAATTGAAATGGTATTGGTAGAAGAAGGCGATACGATTAGCGTAATGACAAATGGTGATTTGTTTAGAATGAAATAACGAATAAAGAAAAGGCTATCCAATGATGAGGAGATAATAAGGATAGCTTTTTTTTATTTCTTGATACCTAGCAGGATTTGGGGTGTATTTAATCACATGAATTATTTAACAAAAGCAAAGAAAAATGCACAATAATTTCGTTATATTGTGCATTTTATACAAAATCGAATATAGTTCGAATCATTTAATCATGGTGCGCCAGACAGGACTTGAACCTGCACGAGTCGCCTCATA
>JAFVFM010000147.1 GCA_017475415.1 Solobacterium sp. | reverse complement strand
AGGATAATGAAGAAGAAATCAAAGAGCGTTTTGCGGTAAGCTTACAATTTGGTACTGCCGGATTAAGAGGTACTTTAGGTGCTGGCACAAATCGAATGAATATTTGGGTTGTTCGTCAAGCAACGCAGGGTGTTGCGGATTGGGTAAAAACGCAAGGTGGTACACAAACGGTTGCGATTTCCTATGATAGTCGCCTAAAAGGTTGGACATTTGCGCGTGATGCGGCTGCTGTTCTTGCGGCGAATGGTATACATGTACGTCTATATGATGAACTTATGCCAGTGCCAGCTTTAAGCTTTGCGACGAGATTCTATAATTGTAATGCAGGTATTATGCTTACAGCGAGCCATAATCCCGCAAAATATAATGGTTTCAAAGCCTATGGGCCAGATGGCTGCCAAATGACAGATGAAGCGGCTACTATAGTATACGAAGCTATTCAAAATACAGATGTGTTAACTGGCGCAAAATATATTTCTTTTGCGGAAGGGGTAGAAAAAGGCCTGATTCAATTCGTGAGTGACGAATGTAAAAATGCTTTATATGAAGCAATTGAAGCTAGACAGGTACGCCCTGGTTTATGCAAGACAGCAGGCTTAAAGTTAGTTTATTCTCCATTAAATGGAACAGGTTTAGTTCCTGTAACACGTGTATTAGCGGATATGGGCATTGAAGATATTACGATTGTTCCTGAACAAGAATATCCAAATGGATATTTCACCACTTGTCCTTACCCAAATCCAGAAATATTTGAGGCACTAGAAAAAGGTTTAGCTTTAGCTAAAGAGGTTGGGGCGGATTTAATGTTAGCGACAGACCCTGATGCGGATCGTGTTGGTATAGCGATGAAGTGTAAAGATGGAAGTTACGAACTCGTTAGTGGAAATGAAATGGGTGTACTTTTATTAGATTACATTTGTGCAGCAAGAAGTGAAAAAGGCACTATGCCTAAGAATCCAGTTGCGGTGAAGTCTATTGTATCTACTCCATTAGCGGATAAGGTAGCGGAGCATTATGGCGTGGAATTAAGACATACACTAACAGGCTTTAAATGGATTGGTGATCAAATTGCGCAATTAGAAAAAGATGGAGAAGTAGACCGCTTTATCTTTGGTTTTGAAGAAAGCTATGGTTATTTAGCGGGTCCATATGTAAGAGATAAGGACGCTATTATCGGTTCTATGTTAATCTGTGAAATGGCTGCTTATTATCGTAGTATAGGTTCATCCATCAAAGAACGTTTAGAAGAAATTTATGCGCAATATGGGCGTTATCTAAATAAAGTAGATAGCTTTGAATTCCCTGGCTTATCAGGCATGGATAAGATGAAAGGAATTATGGATGAATTACGCAATAATCCTCCAAAAGATATTGCAGGCTTAGCTGTTGTCGATTTGAAAGATTACAACAAACCTGAAGAAACAGGTCTTCCTAAATCGAATGTATTAATTTATACCTTAGAGGATGGAGCGAGTGTTGTTGTTAGACCTAGTGGTACAGAACCAAAAATAAAAACCTATTTCACCACTTTAGGAAAGGATTTGGCCGAAGCGGAAGCAGAAAAGAATAAATTGGCTGAAGCTTTAAAACCGTTATTTGCCTAAAAATATACTCCCTAAATGATAATAAAATTAGGGAGTTTTTTTATTTTACAGAAGGAAAACCAACTTTTTTTGACTAAATAATAAGTAGGAGGTTGGCATGAGAAAGAATAAACATAAGGACATCTTGGAAAGATCGATATTAAGAAGAAAAGATGTTGTGGCAGATGTGATGAGTGCACTTGTATTTCGGGGGAAAAGAAAGATTGATCCAACAGATTTACAAGAAGCAGATAGTTCGCAAGTTTATGAAGAAGTAGAAAGGGGGTATTTTAAGGAGGCATATAGGGATAATATAATGTGCTTGTTGGATGAAAAGAAGGAAATAAAGCTATATCTAGCCATAGAGAATTTCACTAAGTTAAGTAAGGATGTAGTT
>JAFVFM010000146.1 GCA_017475415.1 Solobacterium sp. | reverse complement strand
GATCCGTTAAACTAGAAATGATGGTTTTCATCGCATCATTAATTAAAGTGATTGTGCGATTTAGCTTTTCTTTTGTCTCATGGTAAGAAGGATCTGTTTGGGCAGCTTGTAAATTATCATATTGTTTCAAAATACGCACCAGAATTGGTAAATAGTAATCATATAAACGATTCAATTTATCCTTCGATTTAGGGAACTTTTGTTCCAAAGTTTGAATTTGTTTTAATAAAGCATAAGTTTCATGCAAACCATTTGTAATGCCTTCATCTGGTATATCTTCATTTAAGGCATTGATTTCATCCATATACGTTTGGGCACCCTTCTTTTTAGGTGCAGCTTCTTTTGCGGTATTTGTTTCCTTAGCTTCTACATCAATAATATCTTCAACTTTGCCCTGTTCAGAAAGCTTCACTAATTCTTTAATGATTTCATCATAAGAATCTGGATATCTTCTACCAAAGTCATTTAATGAACAAATTAATTGATTCTCCCTATATACATCTAAACTAGCTAAAGAAGCATAGCGTTGCCCATGTATTCTTAATTCAAAGTTAGAGCCAATAGGTAAAGCCTTATGTGTTCTAAACCAACTACGTAAATAGACATTAATTTTCGCAAGTTGAGCAGCAGAATATTTTGATTGCCTATTCGCTCGATAATAATTACCTGTTGTACTATTAGCACGACGATAATATGTATTTCGTATATCTTCTTGCCTTCTGTTTGTGGAAACTGCCGCAAACATAATCGCAAAAACAACTCCAATAATTAAAAATAAAGGAAAAACTGCCCCTATTCCTCCAGAGAATATGAGAAATAAAAATATCCAATAAATAAACGAACTTCCATTACGTCTTCTCATTTTTACCACCTTTTTATCATTACGATTATAGCATATTCACCCTTTAAATATGACGGCTATGGCCTAATCTAAATCCTTAATTTGTTTCTTTAATCTCTCTTTTTAATGAACGCTTTTCATTTTCTATTCCTCGCGCAATCATAATAGATGGTGAACCAATGGAAATATGAAAGCCAGCTTTCGATTCCGTTATTCGATAGGTTCCCATTCTTTTGATTTGTAAGGCATCAAATTTATTTAGATCATGCAATGCTAATGTTAAATCTGTAATAGAAGAATTTACCATACGAATATTCTCTATACCACCAGCTGCCTTGATTACTTTTTCTATCATTTCTTCGCGAATACCCGTCTTGAATAAATCCACTGCCATATAACGGAAATATAATCTAGTGCCAAAATAATATAGGAAAAACATAATTACACTAATCCCTAATACAAAGGCTAGTGATCTTTGTAAACTTGGATAACGGAAATAATTTATTAATTCCAATATCGTTCCTGGCATAGCGGATATATAGGATGTACCATTTGTTGCATAACCTAAATAAACACCTAATATTTGTAATAAGCTATATAAAGCACCAGATATTAATGTATGAATAATAAATAATAATGGAGCTAAGAAAAAAATCATTAATTCCAATGGTAATAAACTACCTGTAAATAAAGATACAATTATCACAAAGAAGACAAAGCTCCTTCTTTTCTTTTTCTCCAATTTATCAGAATATAAGGAATATAAACCAAGCACCATACCCGGAACCATACCTAGATTCAAAATATAATGTGGCGTCACGAAGCGACCATTCATTCCCGTAAAGGCGTTAGCGGATAGTTGGGCCGTCCAAATTGATGCATCACCACTCACCGAAGTACCAATTGTAGAAACCCAAGAACCCCCACTTGTAGAATACCAAAAAGGTTGACGAATCAGTGCTGGTAAATTCAATACACTTAATATACGTTCTGTTACACCATATAAACCTAAATTAATTGGATTTGTTGTATCACGTTCAATAAAATGAATAATACGTTGAATAAAGGCGATAAAGTATGGCCAAATTAAAGCTATACCAATACCTGCTAATAGGGAGAAGAATACCGTCCTTACAAAACAAGATATTTCTTTTGTGATCATCGGAAATAAAGCATATTCACTTTTTTTATTTGAGCTATTAAACGCCCATAAAGTAATAAAACTCACCACAAACGTTCCTATAATACCTGTTTGTAAGGGTAAATTCGTGCTTTGTGCTAGATTTGGTAAGGTAGATGAAGATACGCTTATGCCTAATATAGAACTAAAGGCATTAGATGGTAATGTTTTATTCGCAAAGAATATCGTACCGACAAGAAAGGCAATATAACCAGCTATAGCTGATGTGATACTAGTGGCATTACCACCTTTTCTTGTGGTAATACGAATCAAAAATAGAACAGGAAAATTCACTACTAGAAATTGACCAATACGGCTGGCCATTTCGGCAATAGCGATAATCCATTCCGATTGAATATAAGAGGAAATACCTAAATAAGGATTGGCAACAATATTACCAATTCCTAGCATAAACATGCCAATAAATACTAATGTAATCGGATATTTTAATAATGTGAATAACGAGTGCCAATAACGCATATTTACCTCAACAGTATTCATTATATATCATCCATCTCATTTCCCAAAAGAAAAGCGAGGGAATTCCTCGCAATTCTTTAAGATACTTTTGAACCAGGTTCTAAACCGTTGACTTCTACTACAGAAATCTGATTATGACTCTTACCTGCCAATAACATGCCTTGTGATTCAATACCGCGAATAACAGCTGGTTTTAAATTCGCAATAACGACAATTGTTTTACCTATCATTTGTCCAGGTGTATAGCTTTGTGCTAAACCAGAAACAATTTGTCTTGTTTCACCAAAGCCTAGATCTACCTTTAGAATAAATAATTTATCCGCATTAGGATGTCTTTCACAAGACAATACCTTACCTACACGTAAATCAATCTTTTCGAAATCTTCAGCTTCAATTTCAGCCTTTCTTTCAATTTCTTTTTGTTTAGCAGCTTGTTGAATGCGCTCAATGGATTCAACCTTCGTATTAATTTCTTTCGCATCAATACGTTGGAATAAGATTTCCGGACTTTCTGTTACACGAATATCTGTTTCTAAATAGCCAAAATGATCTAATGTTTCGTATGTACACTCTTTCGTATTCAATGCAGCAAGAATCTTATCTGCTGTATCTGGTAAGAATGGTTTAAGTAGGATTGCACCAATACGCACACATTCTAATAAGTTATATAATACAGTAGCTAAACGACCAATTTTTTCTGGATCCTTCGCTAATGCCCATGGCATAGTTGCATCAATATATTTATTGCACGCAGAGAATAAATCTAAAATATCATCAATCGCATCTGCCACACGCAATTCTTCCATATGCGCATTTACTTTTTCTACTGTCTTTAAAGCAGTTCTCTTTAAGTCTTCATCTACTGCTTCTTCTTCATTTGGATTAGCGACAATACCATTAAAGTATTTATTCTGCATGGATAATGTACGATTTACTAAGTTACCTACATTATTGGCTAAATCACTATTGATTCTTTCTACCATTAATTCATATGTAACATGACCATCTTGGGCAAATGGCATTTCATGTAGCATAATGTAGCGTACTGCATCTACACCAAACATTTCAACTAAGTCATCTGCGTAGATAACATTACCTTTTGACTTGGACATCTTTGATTCACCTACTAATAACCAAGGATGACCAAAGATTTGTTTAGGTAGAGGTTCACCTAATGCCATTAACATAATTGGCCAATAAATCGTATGGAAGCGAACAATATCCTTACCAATTAAATGTAAATCAGCAGGCCAATATTTCTTATATAAGGCATCGTGATTACCATCTGCGTCATAGCCTAAGCCAGTAATATAATTGGATAAAGCATCAATCCATACATAGACAACATGATTTGGATCAAAGGTTACCGGAATACCCCATTTGAACGAAGTACGGGATAAACATAAATCCTGTAATCCTGGACGTAAGAAATTATTTAGCATTTCATTCTTACGACTTTCTGGTTGAATGAATTCTGGATGGTCTTCAATATATTGAATTAATTCATCTGCATATTTACTCATTTTAAAGAAATATGCTTCTTCATCCATAGGATGTACTTCCCCACCACAGATAGGACATTTATTTTCTTCTGTTAATTGGCTTTTTGTATAGAAGGCTTCGCATTCTTGGCAATACATGCCTTCATATTTACCTTTATAAATATCTCCTTTATCATAAAGCTTCTTAAAAATCTTTTGAATTTGTGCTTCATGATAAGGATCTGTTGTACGCATGAATTTATCATAGCTAACATTCATCGTATCAAATTGATTCTTAATTACAGCAGAAACTTCATCTACGAATTGTTTAGGTGTTTTCCCAGCAGCTGTAGCTTTTTCTTCTACCTTTTGGCCATGTTCATCTGTACCGGTTTGGAAACGAACATCATAGCCTAAAAGTCTTTTGTGTCGAGCAATTGCGTCTGCTAATACAATTTCATATACATTGCCAATATGTGGCTTACCTGAAGTATACGCAATCGCTGTTGTAATATAATATGGTTTGTTTTGCATGATTAACTACCTCCTTTACTAGCATCCCTAATGGAAGGATGCTTTCTAACAGTACATCATGTTTTTCTTCCATGTCTAATTTATTATAAGGTATCTACTTCAAAAAAAATAGAAAAATATCGAAAAGAAAACTTCGTATAGTCATTGTATATGAGTACCTCTAGAATACGCGATAGAAGCATTATATTTCGCTTTGAAAATATATGGTTTTTTTAATACCGAAAAATCAGACTCTTCTAACATAGTTGTGGGTAAAAATCTTTAGATAATATAAAACTATTAAATTAATTGGCCCTCTATTTCTTTTCTTGCAAGAAGATAGAATTCCTTCGCTAAACGATATTGTTCATTAGCATATTCTTCATAATCCACACCTAGGCTGATTTTATATTCAGCCCAATTGTTCCACATCAAGCCACAAATAGAGATATAACAATAAATCTTAACTTTGATTTCTTTTTTACATTTACCTCCAAAATAGATATCAATTAAGCAATCTACTTCTTTTTTATTATAGAAACTATATAAGGCAAACATCGCTAAGTCTACATGTGGGTCCTGCATTGCAGCGTATTCCCAATCCGTTAGCTTTAAGCCTGTACTTCCATCTTTTTTGGTATAGAAAAGGAAATTATCTGGTACAGCGTCTATATGGGTTAAAGAATACTCTTCTTTATATTTTTCCACATAATCCATTAGCCCTAATATGTCATGTTTCATTTTTATATAATCCTTATGCAAGCTTGTATTACCTCTTAAGGATTCATAGAATTCAATCTTTTCTTCTAAATCAAATTCATGTTTCACTTTTATTTGATGATTATGGAATGAGCGTAATAAATGCATTGCCTTTTTGATATCTTCTTTATTATAAGCATCACAAGCTCTAACATTTTCTAAATATTGTGATACCTTAAGCCCCTTCTTAGGATTCAAATAAACAATTTCATCACAAATATCATATTCAGCAATCGCCTTATAAACACTTGCTTCATGATAACGATTAATCAGTTGAGCTGTACCTTCACCAGGTATTCTTAAAATATATCTTTCGCCTTTACATGAGAAATAATAAGAACGATTCGTCATGCCCTTTGCCATTGGTTCAAAGTCGGTTAATTCACCTAATCTTGTATCTAAGGCTTCAGCTATAACACGTAATTCCCCTGCATGAATGGCTTGGGTAATTTGGTCTTGTACACTATAAAGTGTTTTATGTGTTGTTCCACATAATAAATTTTCTACCGCTTTTTTACAACTAGGTGCACCAACATAGATAATCACATCACCCGGATAAAGATGAAAATATGGCCCAGGGGATATACGCATTTCATCTCCTCTTTTAATGGCCACAATTGTTGCTGCAGTACATTGCCAAAAACGAAGTTCACCTATCGTCATTCCTACTTTATCTGAATCCGCAGGAACAGTGATTGCATAATTCGGTAAGGTTTCATTTGTGGAAAGAGGTGAAGCACTAGTTTCTACAAGCAGACTACTAATATTAATCATCTTCTTTCCTATCTCTTCATATTCTTTATATAGCCTTCTTAATTCGTTACTTAAGTCTATCTGTTCTTCTCGTAAACTTACCGTATCTAGATATTCTTCTGCCTTCTTTGAAGAAGTCACAATATATTCTTTCTTTTTATTTTGTTCGATAATCTTCATATCCTCAAGTAAAGCTAAAGATTTATGAATTGTTTTAGAGGAACTATGAAAGTTTGTAACTAAAGTACTAATTAGAGGAAGCTTATTATTTTCTTTATACTCCCCTTTCATAATCTTTGTGGCAATCTCTTTTGCGATACGCACATAAGGCACAATTGTCTTATTATCCATTACCCCACCCTCCTTTTCAAAATCATACCTTACTTTCTCCCTTAAAGAAAAGATGAGATATTTTCTATTTCATCCTTATCTCTTAAGAAAAGCTAGAAGTCTATTTTTTTCTCTTTCTACTTCTTTTAGTAAT
>JAFVFM010000145.1 GCA_017475415.1 Solobacterium sp. | reverse complement strand
TAATTATTGTCTCCTTTCCTTGCAGCTATAGTCCTAACTATATTATCTCTGCTTTTGAAAGAGTAAGTGCAACTAGATTTTCCTATACGACTAAATTCAACTTTCGCCCTCTAGAAGTGGAATTTAAGTTTTCACTTGAGAGATAAAAAAATTAAAAGACTAAATATTTGTCGCTACTTAATTTTTTTATATAATTATTTTTAGGAGAATATTTATGGAAAGTTTAAAATTGAAATGTATTGAATGTGGAGGGACGATGGATGTCGATCCTTCTAAAAAAGTGTTGGCATGCCCATATTGCGGTTCAAAGCAATTAATGGTCGATAGTGACGAAGTTAAAATAGCAGAAATAAACGCTAATAGAGATACTAAGATTCAAGAGATAAAAACAAAAAATGAAGTAATGATTAAGTTTTTAGATGTTATAGGTAAAATGGATCCGTATGTTATATTAATAATTTCTCTATTTTTAATGGGCATTGTAGTTGGAATATTAAGCGAAATATTTAAATAATTTGCGTAATTTTCTTACCTTATAATGAGAGGTAAGAGAAATGAAAAGAAATAATATTTTAATAGGTATTTTATTAATAACATTATTTATATAAACAAAAAAATGCCAGATTCCCTTTATTCATGGGGTTTCTGGCATTTCAGTTATTCGTTAACTGACGAAAATGGGATTATATATACATATATTCCTTGTATATGCAAAATAGCTTATATCATTAAGAAAAAAAGATATAACATAACCTAACACTATCAATTCTTAAACAACTTATATTGATACATTTTAAGTTAACAAATTAGTATTCGCACAATTCACCACCCCATAAAAAAACGACAGTTTTCACCATCGCTTCTGTTCTTTTATTTCGTTTCCAACCCCTCTATTTGGCTTATGGCATATTGTGCGCAATCCATATCTTCTTCTACTGAGCCACCACTCATGCCAAAGCCACCCATTCTTTTTCCTTCTACATATAAAGGAAAGCCTCCCCCAAAGGCAACTATACGCCCTTTGTTTGTTACCTGCATACCATATATAGGGCCACCTGGCGTTATGATCTTTGCTACTTCATCTGTTGGCATATCCAAGGCTAAGGCAGTAAATGCCTTACCCTGAGCTACATCAACAGATACAAGTAAGGAATCTTTCATCCTTTTAAATGCTACTAAATTACCACCCTCATCTACCACAGCCATTACCATAGGTACACCTATTTCTTTAGCCCTCTTTGTTGCATGCATTAGTAATGCTTCACTCGCTTCATATATATCTAGCATACTTCTATCCTCCTATACTACATTCATCCTAGCATAGCTATTCTTTATACTTATTCTGCAATATCGAAATTTCCTTTATTATGATTCATTCTCCTTATTTGTTTTTGATAATACTCTTCTTTCTTAATTAAGCCTTCTACTCTATCCCATTCACTATGACCATATTTCTCTTTTATTTCTATTGGATAATTTGCATCCAAGAATGCTTGTATCACATGTTTTAATACTATCTCCATAAACTTCCTACCTAATTTCTTTGAATCAGCGTCTGGTGCATATGTACCATTTGTATGCCGATATAAATGCGTGCATCCCTTAAACTCTCCTATTTCCCATTCCACCATAATTACTCTTTCTAGAAATACTACAGCATTCACTCTTACTTCATCTTCTCTTACTTTCATACGTTCAACCTTCCTCCTTTTAGCCAATAAGAAAACCGAGTCCGTTTTCTTCAAGATAGTATTCCTCTATCTCTAATCGTCACGTACTCGGCCTTTCCGTATATTTGTATACATAGTATGCCAATAAAAGATAATGCTGTAAATAAACGAATAGTTTAAAAGAGATGCCCTATTAACTGTACGAATAATGCTGCTACATAAGCGATAGCACATTGCATAATAACAATGAGCATTGCTTGCTTACCACCTAATTCCCTTTTGATTGCTGCTATTGCTGCAACACAAGGTGTATACAACAAACTAAATACCAACAAAGAAGCGACTGTTATTTTACTTAGACTTTCTATACCACCCTCAAATAACATTTCCATCATGGAAATGACACTCTCTTTTGCTAGAAAGCCACTAACTAAGGATGTTACTATACGCCAATCCCCTAAACCTGTTGGTGCCATGAGTGGTGATAATATTCCAGCGATACTTGCTAATATACTTTGATGTGCATCACTTACTAAATGGAAACTAAAGTCAAAACTTTGTAAAAACCATACAACAATCGTTGCCACAAAGATAACCGTAAAGGCTCTTTCTAAGAAATCTTTCGCCTTATCCCATAATAATTGCATAACATTCTTCGCACTAGGAAAGCGATAATTTGGTAATTCCATTACAAATGGCACAGCCTCACCTTGGAATAAGGTTTTCTTAAATAGAATAGCCATTAAGATAGCCACTACTATACCTAATAGATATAAACCTGTAATCAGTAACCAACTATATTCAGGGAAGAAAGCTTGAATAAAGAAGCCATAGATAGGTAACTTAGCTGTACAAGACATAAATGGTGTTAATAATATCGTCATACGCCTATCCCTAGAACTAGGTAAGGTACGCGTTGCCATAACAGCAGGAACAGTACAACCAAATCCAATTAACATAGGTACTATACTACGCCCTGATAAACCAATCTTTCTTAATATTTTATCCATCACAAAGGCAACACGGGCTATATAACCACTATCCTCCAATATAGATAAAAAGAAGAACATCGTTACAATAATTGGTAAAAAGCTTAATACGGAACCTACACCTTCAAATATACCTTGCATAATTAAGCTTTGTATTGCTTCATTCACATTCGCTCTTACCATTAAGTTAGAAACTACTTCCCCTAACTTTTCTATACCTAAGGCTAGATAGTCTTGTAGTAATGGCCCAATAAGAGAGAAGGTTAAGTAGAAAACGAAAGCCATAATCGCAATAAAGAGTGGTATAGCCGTAAATTTACCGGTTAATATTTCATCTATCTTTTCTGAGCGTAATCTTTCTTTACTCTCTTTAGGCCTCTTCATGCAACTTGTGCTAACTTGATCAATAAAGGCATAACGCATTTCTGCCATAGCAGCACTACGATCTAAGCCCCTTTCCTTTTCCATTTGGTAAACAATATGTTCAAAGGTTTCCTTTTCATTTTCATCTAATTTTAAGGCATCAAGAATTAACTCATCCCCTTCAATAATCTTAGAAGCACAAAAGCGTAAAGGTAAATTCGCCTTATTCGCCTTATCTTCAATTAAATGAATCACTGCATGTAAGCCCCTATGCAATGAGCCTCCATGATCCTCTTTGCTACAATAATCTCTATGAATTGGCTTTTCTTGATATTTCGCTATATGAATCGCATGGCTAATTAATTCATCTACCCCTTCATTTTTCGCAGCAGAAATGGGAATAACAGGAACACCTAATGCCTCTTCCATAGCATTAATATCTACACTACCCCCATTACCGATTAATTCATCCATCATATTTAAGGCAATTACCATAGGGATGTCCATTTCTAATAATTGCATGCTTAAATATAAAGAACGATCTAAGCTGTTTACATCCATAATATTGATAATCGCATGTGGCTTTTCTTCTAAGACAAAATTACGGGATACTATCTCTTCACTCGAATAAGGAGACATAGAATAAATACCTGGTAAATCCGTAACTAAAGTATTTGGATAACCCTTAATTACTCCATCTTTACGATCTACTGTTACACCCGGAAAATTACCTACATGCTGATTAGAGCCTGTTAATTGATTAAATAAAGTTGTCTTACCACTATTTTGATTCCCTACTAAGGCAAAGGTAAGCTTTATTTCATCACTCAAGGCTACACCACTACCTTTAGGATGAAAGATACCTTCTTCTCCTAAGCCAGGATGTGAAACGATTTTCTTATCCTTTTTGATAATGCTTTGTTTACTCAACCCGTCAATTTGTTCAATATCAATTTTTTCAGCCTCACTTAGCCGTAAAGTGAGTTCATAATTATGGATACGTATTTCCATAGGGTCCCCTAATGGAGCGAATTTAATTACTTCCACTTCCACTCCAGGAATCACACCCATATCTAAAAAATGTTGTCTTAAACTACCTTCCCCACCAACTGCTATAATCTTGCCATATTGGCCTATTTCTAATTCTGCTAATTTCATATTTATCACCGCACTTTATCATACTGTTTTAGGTTATTTTTCGCAATTCTATAAAATAACTATATATTTGTTTTTCTTACAAGAAAGAAAGAAACTGTTATACTATAAGTGACAATGAAACACGAATTAAAACGCTATGTTGATCTTAGCGCACAAATTAGAGACTTATCTGCACCACAGTTAAGTGAGATACAAAATGCGGAAGATTACCGTAAAGTTTTATTACAATCTTTCCAACAAATTGCAGAGCTCTCTAAAGAAACAAAGAAGATACTAAATGAACACTTTTACCCTATATTAAATGAAAATCACCCCTTAACTGACCAAGAAATACAAGATATGAAAGACTTTTGTTTTTCCATGATGGATGCTACCAATATGGAAAACTTAGATATGACCATCATCTATCTCTTTGCCCAAAGATTATTACGCTATGGAAAAGAATTTAATGATTTCCGTATTACCT
>JAFVFM010000144.1 GCA_017475415.1 Solobacterium sp. | reverse complement strand
TATAATGAGTTCGCTGATCAGGTAGGGCAAGTACTTGATTAGCTTTTTTCATAATTTTATTATACCATGCATGCATGTATTTTTAAAGTGTAAAAGGTCAAAAAAAGAGACTGTAGCAGTTATTTAACTGTTACAGCCCCTCTTAGTTGCTATCATGGACGCACTACAGAGTCCTGTTACAAGTAAAAGATGAAGATGCCAGAGAATGGTATGGGAATGAGGCATTTGAACAGGAATGAAGTGTACGCACCCTGCAGAGAAATATTTCTACACAGTATTACTATAGAATGTTAAAAACACAAAATCCTATCGCAGTAGAACAGGAAATGAAGGAGCTTACAAGCAAGTATCAGAACAAACTGGGTTTAATCGAAAACTATGGAACAGGAATTCCTAGAACCTTGGAAGCATACAAAGAATATCCTGATGAACCTATTTTCGAAGCAACAGAAAACTTCTTTATAGTGACACTTCCTAATGTTATTCGGTCAAAAAATGACCGAATAAATGACCGAATAAGTGATTTGGGTTTGGAAATCCTAAAAACTGTTTCAGCAAATCCTGGAATTAATGCGGCAGAATTAGTAATAAAGTTATCCGCATTTGATAGTGCAATCAATAAAGATAAAATATATAACACAATAAAGCGTCAATTGAAGAATTATATTGAGAGAAGAGGAGCAAATAAAACAGGGGGATATTATTTAAAGAGGAGACAATAACTCTCAAACTATGTTGGTAAATGGATAAATTTGAAGCTCATTTTACCAATATTACCAACGTTCGTTGTAGAAGAGAAGAGGAAGTTAAAAATGATTAAGGTTTTATTCGTCTGCCATGGCAATCCTTTCTGAAATAATAAAAAGCATTGAGATAAAGCGATACATAACGATTTGCACAGTAATTTTCAAACGTTTACAACAGATTGATAACAATTAACCAAAGAAAAAACAGAGCCTCTTCATGAGCGCAAGATAGTGATACTATCTACAGTTGGTAACATTACCTTTTCTTTTTTTGCGCTTAACGAAATAATAAAAAATATTCAGTTGAATAATTTGTATCCTTAGAAACTGCGTGCGGGAAAACCCCAAATGCTTCAGCCTTGGGATGAAAGCACACAGTTTCTAATTATATGGTGAAAATAGGATAAAGAAAATGGAGATGGAAGAAAAAAGTCCTTGTTCGTAAAGAAGGTTTAGAATCTGGCTGTCTAATGGGATTTGGTATATAACTAAAATAAACGGTCCACAAACGCAATATAAACATATTGATGGACCGTTTATTTTGTGGCATAGCCATTGTGAGTATGATTTGTACGTCGTTACAATATTTGAATGTAATTTGCTGTTTTTAACATATATAAGTTCTTTATTTTAGGGGTTTTCTTAATCATTCTCATTTCTAGGTTTCAACGTTGGAACAAGAACTGTCTAATATTGCAATGAATTAATATTAGGAATTACAGAAAAAAGCAGATACAGACTTTGGAAATATGTGTATGTTTATTAAGTATGATGAATTATTACCTACTTTAGAGAAAACCTAAAACATATACACCGCAGTATTAACTACCGCATAGAGGCTTGCCGTGTTGCACAAAGAATAAAGAATGCGAATAAAGTATATATGCCTAGAGAACAATTCATTCAATATGGTTATATGCCATGTGGTGCCTGTAAGCCTTGATGAGGCTTTTGAGCGTATTTTCCAAATAGAATCTTGTTGAATTCATTATTGATTGGTTTATGAAATTAACTGTTTTTCTTATAAATAAGAATGCTATAATAGATGCGCATGTAAACATGCGTATTTTTTAAAGCGTGATTTTGAGGTTAATATGACGGAATTAAAAAAGACAGTATTAATTATGGCTGGTGGTAGAGGAACTAGGTTTTGGCCTAAGTCTAGAAAGAGTCTACCTAAGCAATTTCTATCGCTAACTGGTGATGGGAAAACAATGATTCAATTAACGGTAGAAAGATTATTGCCATTAATCGATATGGAAGATATTTATATTTCTACAAATTTGGATTATAAAGCACTTGTTCAAAAACAATTGCCTGATATTCCGGAAGAGAATATTCTATGTGAACCAGTTGGTAGGAATACAGCTCCTTGTATTGGCTTAGGGGCAATTCATATAGCGAAGAAATATGATGATGCATTAATGATTGTTTTACCTAGTGATCATCAAATTAAAATGAAAGATTTATTCTGTCATACGCTTGAAGAAGCTTGTGAAATAGCAGTAGAGAATAAAAATATTGTACAAATTGGTATTACACCTAACTATCCTGAGACTGGTTATGGCTATATTAAATATTTACCTAAAGAAAAGAAAGGTTCTGCTTATAAGGTAGAGAAGTTTGTAGAAAAACCTAATGTAGAAAAGGCTAGGGAATATTTAGAAAGTAACCAATATTTATGGAATGCTGGTCAATTCATTTGGAAGGTTTCTACAGTACTTGCGGAAATGAAAGAATACATGCCAGATACCTATGAACACTTAATGAATATACAAGAAGCTATTGGTACAGATGGCTATGAAAAAGTATTAAATGATGAATTTAGGGCAATGAAGTCCATATCCATTGACTATGGTGTAATGGAAAAGGCTAAGGATATCTATGTTATTCCTGGTAACTTTGGTTGGGATGATGTAGGTTCTTGGTTGGCTGTAGGCCGCCTACAAAAGAAGAATAAGGAAGGGAATGTAATTGATGGGGATGTCATTACCATTAACACAGAAGATTCCATTATTCAAGGCAATAATAAGCTTATTGCGGTAGTTGGCTTAGATAATATTATTGTTGTAGATACAGATGATGCTCTATTAATTTGTGATGAGGATCATGCTGGAGAAATAAGAGATGTAATGAAAGCATTAGAAGAAAAAGGTAGAGAGGAATTATTATAATGGCAAAGAAAGCATTAATTACAGGTATTACTGGACAAGATGGTTCTTATTTAGCAGAACTATTATTAGAAAAAGGATATGAAGTACATGGTATTGTGCGTCGTTCCTCTGTTCCTACAACATCTAGAATCGATCATATTCTAGATCAATTACATATACATGAAGGTGACTTATCTGATTCTTCTAGTATTGTACGTGTTGTTGGTTTAGTACAACCAGATGAAATTTATAACTTAGCTGCGCAAAGCCATGTTGGTGTTAGCTTTGAAGCTGCTGAATATACAGGTGATGTAGATGCACTTGGTGTATTACGTATTTTAGAAGCTGTTCATATCAATAACTTAGATAAGAAAACAAAGGTATACCAAGCTTCTACGAGTGAATTATATGGAAAAGTAGAAGAAGTACCTCAAAATGAAAATACACCATTCCATCCATTTAGCCCATATGCAGTTGCGAAGCAATATGGTTATTGGATGATTAAAGAATATAGAGATGCATATGGTATCTTCGCTTGTAATGGTATCTTATTCAACCATGAAAGTGAAAGAAGAGGTGAAACCTTCGTAACAAGAAAGATTACACGTGCTGCAGGCCGTATCGCTTGTGGTTTACAAGATCATTTAGAATTAGGTAATTTAGATTCTAAGCGTGACTGGGGTTATGC
>JAFVFM010000143.1 GCA_017475415.1 Solobacterium sp. | reverse complement strand
CATAAATTAGTAAAAGATGGACGCTATTTAGGCAGACATATGGCTAGTGATAGTTGTATTGATGATATTACTGTACAAGCGAATATTGAAAATGGTGTAATCAAAGATATCTGTTTTGATGGTGTGGCTTGTACCATTTCAACTGCAAGTACTTCCATGATGTCGGAATTATTATTGAATAAGAATGTTGAAGAAGCCAAAAAGATTATTGAACAATTCTTTTTGATGGCTGATGGAAAAGACTATGATGAAGATATAATAGGGGAAGCAATAGCCTTTCAAAATGTGCATAAACAAGCCAATCGCATTAAGTGTGCTACTACAGGTTGGCAAGCTATAGCAGAGATGATTGAAGAAAGTGAGGGTAAAGATGAGCGAAAAGAATAAAGATAATGAAGCCATTTATTCCCAAGATCATTATAAATATGGATTTCATGACGATATTGAATCTATTTTGGATACAGGAAAGGGGCTAAATGAAGAAGTTGTTCGTAAAATTAGCGCCTTTAAGAATGAACCTGAATGGATGACAGAATTTCGTGTAAAAGCCTTTCATTTATTTGATGAAATGCCAATGCAAACATGGGGACCTGATTTAAGTGAAATTGATTTCCAGGATTTTACCTATTATAAAAAAGTCTCTCAGGATACGGAAAAAAGTTGGGATGATGTACCAGAAGAAGTAAAACAAACATTTGAAAAATTAGGTATACCAGAAGCGGAAAGAAAATATTTAGCTGGTGTTACAACACAATATGAATCAGAAGCTGTCTATCATAATATGTTGGAAGAAGTACAATCCAAAGGTGTTATTTTCTTGGATATCGATAGTGCTTTAAAAGAATATCCAGATTTATTTAAGAAATATTTTGCGACTATTGTGCCACCTAGTGACAACAAATTAGCTGCATTAAATAGTGCTGTATGGTCCGGTGGTAGCTTCATTTATGTTCCAAAAAATGTGAAGCTGGATAAGCCATTGCAATCTTATTTCCGTATCAATTCGGAATCTATGGGGCAATTTGAACGTTCGATTATTATCGTTGATGATGGTGCTGAAGTTTCTTATGTAGAAGGCTGTACTGCTCCTCAATATTCCAAAGACTCTATGCATGCTGCAGTAGTAGAAGTCTTTGTGGGTAAGGGTGCAAAGTGTCGATATTCTTCAGTACAGAATTGGTCTAACAACATTTTGAATTTGGTCACAAAAAGAGCGAAGGTAGAAGAATCTGGAGTAATGGAATGGATTGATGGCAATATTGGTTCGCGTATTTCGATGAAATATCCAGCTTGTATCTTGGCAGGAGAATATGCTAGAGGCTTATGTATTTCTATAGCAGTTGGTTCTAAAGAACAATTTCAAGATACAGGTGCGAAGATGATTCATTTAGCACCACATACATCTTCTTCCATTATTTCTAAATCTATATCGCGTAATGGTGGTGTAACAAATTTTAGAGACTGGATTCATTTTGGTAAAAAAGCGGATTATGCAAAGGCAAAAATAGAATGTGATACATTAATCTTAGATGATATGAGTCGCAGTGATACAATACCTTTAAATAAAAATGAGAATCATACCTCGACAATAGAGCATGAAGCTAAGGTTTCTAAAATTAGTGAAGATGAATTATTCTATTTAATGAGTCGTGGTTTAAGTGAAGCACAAGCTACAGAAATGATCGTGATGGGTTTCTTAGAACCATTCACTAGAGAATTACCTATGGAATATGCAGTAGAATTAAATCAATTATTGAAGATTGATATGTCGGATGCAATTGGTTAATATGCATGCATGAAATGATTTGCACTTTTGTGATTTGTTTGTTATAAATATAGTAACAGAATAACAGGTGCATTTCCTGTTAGTTCAAGCATTCTTGGAAAAAAATGAGGTGATCTTAGCCACCTTATTGTACTCTTTGGAAGGAGGCCGAGAATGTGTATGTATCGCGGCATCCGTGCTTAGTACATACCGACAATTTATTTATTTTATTTGCTGTATACAGTCATACCTGTATGCAGCCCTTTTTTTGTTATAATTGTTTTGTTATGTATATTGTTGAATGTTGGATGGAGCATCCTGTACGCTCCCTAGATAAAACGTTTACTTATTT
>JAFVFM010000142.1 GCA_017475415.1 Solobacterium sp. | reverse complement strand
ACATCTATTTTCATATACATTTGTCTCCATATGAAAAAAGAAATATCCAGAGGTTATTTCTTTTCTTTGTGTAATGTAACTTTATTGCAACGAGGGCAATATTTTTTAATTTCCATTTTTTCTGTATGTGTACGTTTATTTCTTGTACCAATGTAGTTTTCTTCACCACACTCAGAACATTTAAATGTAATATTTTCTCTAGGCATACAAGTTTCCTCCCTAATCCTCATGGATTATAGCATAGACTTTCACTTTTTCCAAGCAATCTCATAAAAATCATGCGATAATATCGATATGGAGAAAAAAGAATGAAACGTAACGAAACTAGACCAATATATGTAGGAAACATACAAATTGGTGGGCAAGATAAATGTATTATCCAATCCATGACCAATATTCCTGCAAAAAATATCGAAGAATCGGTTCGCCAAATCAATGAATTAGATACTTTAGGTTGTGAATTAGTGAGAACAGCTGTATTAGATGAAGAAGATGCGAGAGCTATCCCTTTGATTAAAGAAAAAATATCGATTCCTTTAGTAGCAGATATCCATTTTAATCATAAATTAGCTTTGATTTGTTTAGATGGCAATATTGATGCCATACGCATTAATCCGGGTAATATTGGCGATAAAGAAAAAGTAGAAGCAGTAGTCAATAAATGTAAAGAAAAACATGTTCCTATACGTATTGGCATTAATGCAGGTTCTTTAGAAAGAGAACTATTACAGAAATATGGTGGCCCTTGTGTAGAAGCAATGATAGAAAGTGCTCAAAAGCATATACAAATATTAGAAGACTTAGATTTTTATGATATCTGTTTATCCTTTAAATCAAGTAATGTACGCTTAACCATAGATGTTTACCAAAAAGCTGCTGAAATCTTCCCTTACCCTTTGCATTTAGGCGTAACGGAAGCTGGTGGATTTAATGAATCTGCAGTAAAGTCTTCTGCTGCATTAGGTGTATTATTAAATGAAGGAATAGGCGATACAATACGTGTATCCGTATCTGGACCACCTAAAGATGAATTAATTATTGCCAAACAATTACTGCGTAGTTTTTCATTAATTGAAGATGTACCAGATTTAATTTCTTGCCCAACATGCGGACGCATACAATACGATATGTTACCTTTAGTTAAAGAAATGGAAGAGTATTTACAAACCATACAAGCAAATATCACTGTAGCCATTATGGGTTGCCCTGTTAATGGTATGCAAGAAGCTTCACGCGCAGATATTGGCGTAGCTGGTGGGCATGAACAAGGCTTGCTCTTTAAAAAAGGTGAACTCATTCGTACAGTTAAACAAGAAGAATTAGCTAGTGCATTAAAAGAAGAAATTGAAAAGATGCTAAAAAAGGCCTAATGGCCTTTTTATTCACCCTCACGCGCTTTACGAGCACGTTCTTTATACATTGCTTTCTTTTCTTCTCTAATCTTTTGACGAATAAATTCCCTCTTCTTTTGACGTTGAATTTTATCAATTGCTGCCGCCTGTTTTTTCTTATAACCGGGCTTAACTTTTTTATTCTTCTTCGTCATTACCATAGAAATTTGTTTCTTCAACTCATCATCTTTTTTGATTTTACTACTACCATATGGCTTTAAATTTTGCCATCCATTTCTTCTATATCTACGATGTGCAAAATGAATACCACGTTTCTTTAATGTGCGTATGGAAGAATCATCATTTGGTCTATATAAGGCATAACAAATACCACTACTTCCTGCTCTACCTGTTCGACCAGCACGATGAATATAATATTCCAAATCACTTGGGAAACCACAAGAAATTACATGGCTCACTTCACCAATATCAATACCTCTTGCCGCTAAATCCGTCGCTACAACGAAGGTATTTTGTGCATGTGTAATACGCTTCATAGCTTGTTTTCTTTCACGGCTCGTTAAATCACCATGTATTTCTGTAACAGCAATTTTTTCTTTACGTAAGTCTTCCGCAATCGCATGTGCTTCTTGTCTAGAATTCGCAAAGATTAAACATACATATGGTTGAAACCCAGGAATGATTGAACGAATTACTTCCCCATATTCATGGTGATAACATGGTATCAAAACATGCTCAATATCCGGATTAAAACGCACTTTTTCCCCTATTTGCAAGGTGAGTGGATGGTGCATATATTTCTTCAAAAATGGCTTT
>JAFVFM010000141.1 GCA_017475415.1 Solobacterium sp. | reverse complement strand
TTAAATGACATTATGAATATGACGGTATTCCAAAATCGTGAAAAGAATTTGGAAATCATCTTTGATTGTGACCCGAATATACCACGTTTATTATTTGGTGATGAAGCGCAATTAAGACGTGTAATTAATAATTTAATTGGTAATGCCATTAAGTTCACTTCCGAAGGTGGTGTGCGAGTTTATGTAGGTTTCCGTAGAGAAAGCTATGGTGTAAATTTAATTGTAAGGGTTAAAGATACAGGTATAGGTATGTCAGATGCCAAACAAGAACGTGTATTCCAAAGCTTTTATCAAGCAGATAGTAACCGTAATCGAAATACAGAAGGTATGGGGCTTGGCTTAACCATTTCCTCTGAATTAGTAAAGAAGATGGGTGGCTTTATGTATGTTACTTCTGAGCCAGGGAAAGGAAGTGAATTTTCTTTCTCTATTCCTCAAAAGATCATGGATGAGCGCCCTTGTGCGGAAATACGTAATCCTTCTAAAGTTAAGGCTATATGGTATTACAATGCACAAGATGTAAATATATCTGTTCGTGATGATTATATTAAAAATATCAATCACTTATCTGAAAAATTAAAAATATTGATTTTGCGTACTGCTTCTTTAGCGGAATTAAAGAGAAGATTAAGACAAAATAAATTTTCTCATTTGATTGTGGGAATGGATGAATTTAATGAAGATCCATTATTCTTTGATGAATTAGCTGAGACGATGCCAGTCATCTTAGTCGCTAATCGTAATCAAGTTTTACCAGAAAAGAGTCATATGCATATTCTCTATATGCCTTTTAATGCGATGACATTAGCCGAAATGTTCAATGGTGGAGATATCCTTTACCAACCACGTAAATATGAAGAATTAGAAAAATTCATCGCTCCTGATGCAAAGATTATGGTTGTCGATGATAACTTAATGAATCTTAAGGTAGTAGAAGGCTTATTACGTAAATATCGCATTCGTATTACAGCAGCTTCTTCAGGCGAAGATGCTTTAAAAATCATTGAGTCACAAGACTTTGATTTTGTCTTTATGGATCATATGATGCCTGGTATGGATGGTATTGAATGTTTGCATGAAATACGTAGAAAAAATGGTTCCTATTACCAACGTGTACCGATTATTGCCCTAACAGCTAATGCTATAGCAGGTTCTAGAGAGATGTTTTTAGCAGAAGGCTTTAATGACTTCGTTGCTAAACCTATAGATAATGCCATTTTAGATGAAGTATTACGGAAATATATTCCAAAAGAAAAACAATTAAAGGCAGAAGAAACAAAAGTCAAAACGGAAGTACCTGAAATAAAGAAGGATGATGATTTCTTCTCACGTTTAGTAGGTATCGACAAGAAGGCTGGCTTAACCTATTGTGGTGGAAGTATTGAAGACTATATTGAAATGGCGAATGTATATTTAGATAGTGGAGAAAAATATTTTGAAGATTTAATTCAATTCCATGACAAAAAGGATTGGAAGAATTATTCCATCCTAACGCATGCAATTAAATCGACTTCTAAGACAATCGGAGCAATGAAATTATCTGAAATTGCTTATAAGGAAGAAATTGCTTCTAAGGAAGGTGATGAGATCACTATCGAACAATATCATCAATCCTTATTAAAAGAATATAAACGAGTACTTGAAATGCTTAGAAATCACCCACAAATAGTGAAGGATCACCAACAGGAATCCGCTATTCCTCAAAAAGAATTGGATGATCAAGCTTGGAGCAACTTCCTATCTCAACTCAAAGAAAAGATAGAAACATTCGAATCGAATTCTGTAAAGGAAGTATTAAAGGCATATGAATCCAGTACATATAAAGGGGAAAGCCTAAAAGAATGGATTAAACAAGTTTCCACAAAGGTAGATGAATTTGATTTC
>JAFVFM010000140.1 GCA_017475415.1 Solobacterium sp. | reverse complement strand
TTATATTTTGAAGCTGTGACAATTATATGTACATTAATTTGCACATTCCCTATATGGCAAATCCAATAACACTATCTTTCTTCTGCTTAAGTGCCGTAACCATTGATTCATCAAAATCATCAGCCATTATCTTTCTAATTTGATTCTTAGTAATAGTCTTAGATTTCTGATTTACTAGTCTTTCAGCCTGATTTAGCATTGCTCTTTCAATAACATTTCTAACAAATCTACCATTACCAAAATCTTTTATTGCACAAGCCTGTTTGAACATAGCGAGACACTTTTCTTCAGCCGCCTTATCAGTTATAAAGCCTTTATCCTCAAGCATGAGCTTCATAATTTCCAACAATTCCTCACCTGTATAATCCGGGAAATTTAAATGGAATGCTATTCTACTTCTAAGTCCTTCATTCTTCTCTAAGAATTTTTCCATCTTATCTGGGTATCCAGCGAAAATTACAATTACATCGTCTCGATGATTTTCCATTTCCTGAACAATAGTATTAATAGCTTCATCACCATATAATCCATCTTCTTCAACAAGAGCATAAGCTTCATCAATAAACAATATTCCTCCAGAAGCAGCCTTGAATTTATCCATTACAATACGTGCAGTCCAACCAACATACTTGCCAACCAGGTCACCTCTTCCACACTCAACAATTCCGCCAGAGGTCAATATCCCTTCTTTCGTTAATATATCCGCTAACAACCTTGCCACGGTAGTCTTGGCACTACCAGGATTACCAGTAAATACCATATGTTTTGCAATATTAGCATTTGAAAAACCATATCTATCTCTATATTGTTGGACTTTATATGAAGCAATAATCTTATCTACAATCCCTTTGATTTCAGTCAATCCAACCATGTTTTTTAGGTCTTTATAACAATCATTTTTTCGTTCTTCTTTCTGCTTGACTACATTACATTTACTGTAAGCACTATAAGCTTTTGTTCTAAGGACCTCCTTCTGCCATTTATTAAAAGCCTGCTGTACATCTGTACACTTAAATACTTTTCTTTTCTCAGGTAAATATTTTAGATAATCCTTATCTGCCAAATCTCTGAATCTTGATTTTGAAATCAAATCAATAAAGTAATTAATTGCCTCTTCTTTATTTCCTGCACCTTCTGAAATACTAATAACATCAATGTCATCAGTAACTTTAGAGATAAGCTCATTAGTAAAACCAGGATTTTCATTGTCCTCAATAAAGAAAAATAAAGTATAGTCATGATATTTCGTCACCAATCTTGCCAGAAAATTAATTACTCGTTTATAGCTACTAGCATAATTGCCTTTGAATCCCTCTTCGCCTCTGCCATCAATAACCAGTGCTACTCCAGCCGATTGTTTAAACATGTTTTTCAAGTCAAATTAATCATAAGCATTTTCCTTTATATCACTAATAATATTTATTCGAGAGCCAATCATTCTTGCCTGAGACCGAAGCATATTTGTCATTAAACTAACAATAGCCAATGCTGTATCCTTATCACCAGCCTGAATCTTATAATGTACAGGATGCCCATAGAAATATTGTATATTTTCCTCAGCGTAGATTCTGTCAATCTCCTCAAGAAGCGTATTATCCGCCATTATTGCTTTTGCTTTCTCAATTGCTTCTTCTTTTCTAATATTTTCATTACCAACTATTTTTTCTGCTATCTTGTAGTA
>JAFVFM010000139.1 GCA_017475415.1 Solobacterium sp. | reverse complement strand
ATTATGCTTTTCGTTTCTTCTATTGCGTAATTTCTATCTCCTTTCTTTAATGCAAGGCATATTTTACCAATCGAGAAGAATATCACGCCCAGAAATAATGCTAGAAATATTTCCTTCGTTAAGTAGCCCATATAACAAACAACACCTAGTAAAACTATTTTCCAAGCATTGCCTTTTTCCTGTATACTTAACCACAAATCAATGAACCAAAAACATAGCGGCCAATATATGACTTCTGCCATAAAAGTCATCGTAATTATCGTCTCTGACCATATAGCCACAAAAAAACAAAATAGGTAAGTCGCTAGTTGATTTGCTCGAATTCTTTTTGCGATTCGATAAGCAGGAATAACCGTACTAGCCATCGCCACACTATTAAGTAAATTTATCAGTTTAACAATTAACGCAGGATCTTTAAACCAAAAGATTGGCGACAAGAATAATGAATACATTATTTTTTGGTACCCATAGTTAATGCCTCTAATTAGAAATCCTTCCCCTCTCGCAATACTTCTAGCTATCGAAAAATATCGTAGCTCATCCGGATAAGTTTCTAATCCTTTTGTGAAATCCCCAATAAAGTAATGATATAAAATGCTAAATAAGAAAAGAATCAGGACAATAAATATATCTTTTCGCTGTTTTCTATCTTTCAACATAAAAATCTCCGTTCAACACATCGTCCTAATTATAATCAAATTACGAAAAACACAAAAGTTGAAACGGTCACTTATTGGATTTTTCTTTCATTTTCTTTTCAAATAGCGCTCCCTTTAACTTCTTCTTTAAATTTTCTTTACGCCTACCAAAAGTCTTACTATCCATATTCAATTTTTCAGCTGCTTCTTTATAGCTATAACCTTCTATCCAACAAGATAAAACTGCTCTTTCTTCTACACATAAGGTATTCATTTTTCTTTCTAATTTCTCTTTTGCGATTTGGTAGTTTGTATAATATACAGGATTCGACATGTTCCTATCGTATTCACCTAATGTACTATACAGAGGACGAAAATATATAGAATCGTTATATTCTACAGTACTAACCTGAAACATTGAATCACTATCCAAAATACGAACCATCTCTTGCGTGATTCTGCGCGTAATGACTAGGCTTAAAAAAGTACGAATACTAGCACCACGATCTTCCCTATAGCTATCTATCGCACGTGCTGAAGTAATCCACGCCTCTTGTACAATATCTTCATAATAAGTTGATAATTTAGGATGATGTGATATCTGCATTCTTGTAATAATGATACTTGTTTCCTTAACTACAGAAAAAAGAGTCGTTTGTGCATATAAATCACCCATTCGACTCATATAAAGTAATTCATTTAAATTATCCATATAAACGTCCTCCCTATAGCGGGAAACGTTTGTTATAAATTTGGTAAAGTAATATCCCTGCAGAAACAGATGCATTTAAGGAACTGATTTTCCCTACCATAGGTATGGTAATGGTATAATCACAAGCTTCTTTTACTAACCTAGAAATACCTTTGCCTTCATTGCCAATCACTAATACAGTAGGAAAGTCATAATTTAAACTACGATAATCTTTCCCCTTCATATCTGTACCAACAACCCAATAACCTCTTTCTTTTAATTCTTCTATTGTTCGAGAAAGATTCGTAACAGCAGCACATTTTACTGTATCTATAGCACCAGCACTTACTTTAGCTACAGTTGGATTCAATTGTACATTATTGGTTTTTTTAAAGATTACACCATGCGCGCCAACCGCATCAGCACTTCTTAAGATAGCTCCTAAATTATGTGGATCTTCTAATTCATCTAATAGAACAAGTAAGCCCTGCTCATCTTCAGGAATACTCGCTAATATTTCTTCAATACTATAGGTCTTATATTCCTCAATTTTCGCTACTACATTTTGATGTCTATCGCTTTTTACTAAAGAATAGAGTTTCTTCTTATCCACATAGCTAATTTCCACATGGTTCTTCTTCGCTAAGTTTTCTATTGTTTCCTCTTTTCCTGCAAGAAAAATCTGCAATACTTTTGTCTTATCCATCAACAGTTGTTTTACAACATTTTTCCCGTACACAAATTGTGCCATAGCCCTAGTCTCTAAAGAGTCCGTACTTTTTCCCAGATCTCTCTTATCCTTTCTTCTTTGTTCTCCATATATAAATAACCTAATAATGCTTCAAATCCAGTAGATAATCGATAGGTTTGCGCATCAGTATTTTTTGGCACTGTGCCACTATGCCCATTCCTTCCTCTATGGAATTGTGCTTCCTCTTCTTCTGTAAAATAGCCTGCTTCATGCAAAGACATATAGAACTTAGCCTGCGCTTTTGCGGAAACATAACCAATAGACTTCTTTTGTAAGGTAGTACCTTGACTATATCCTTCCTTTAATAAAGCTTCTCTTACTACAAGTGACCATATTGCATCACCTACATAGGCTAAAGCCTTTGCGGATACTGTTTCCGTATGCATTAGAGTAAACCTTTCTTACTTAATTCTGTACGATAGATATCTGCTTTTTCGAAATCTTTCTCTGCTTTAGCTTCATTCCATTTTTCAAATGTCGCCTTGTCTTCTTCCGATAAAACAATCTTTTCCACTACTATACCTAAAACATTCAACATTTTTTCCACTGCATTATATTTCTTTTCCACAACAGAAAAGTCTATCTCTTTTACACGTAGTGCTTGATTTAATTCTTTAATTGCCTCAAAGATTACGGCATATGCATTTGGTGTATTCATATCATCATCCATTGCATCCAAGAAATCACGATACAATTTTTCATCATAAGTAGGTCCAAAAGAATAGCCTGCTAATTGGCTTTTGATCATCGCTTGACGTAATGGTAACATTACCTTCTCTAATTCTTTTCTTGCCGTTTCTACTGTTTCTTCAGAGAAATTCAATTCTTTACGATAATGCACAGAAGAAACCAACCAACGTGTTAAATTCGTAGATAATCTTTCTACTACATCCTTTGCCCATAAGGTATTTCCTAAAGATTTGGACATCTTCTCCCCATTGATATTCACCATGGCGTTATGTAGCCAATAATTCGCTAATGCATTATGGTGGCAAGCTTCTTGTTGGGCAACTTCATTTTCATGATGAGGGAATTTTAAATCCATTCCTCCTCCATGAATATCGATCTTTTCTCCTAGATTATTATTAATCATAACTACGCATTCTGTATGCCAGCCTGGGCGTCCTTCACCCCATGGGGAAGACCATTTAATCCCCTTATCTGTTTTCTTCCATAAGGCAAAGTCATAAGGATTCTTCTTCATTTCATTTTCTTCCATGCGTGCACCTACTTCCAATTGATCTAGTTTTTGATGAGAAATTTCTCCATAACTATCTACAGATTCAACCGAGAAATATACATCCCCATTCACTTCATAAGCATTTCCTTTTTTTACTAATTCATCAATAAAGGCAATGATTTCATCCATTGTTTCTGTTACACGTGGTGTAATATCTGGAGCAGTCGTATTTAATTGTTTACGTAAGTCTTGATATGCATCAATATAACGCTGTGCAATGACTTCTTCACTAACCCCTTCTTCACTAGCCTTATTGATGATTTTGTCATCTACATCGGTGAAATTAGAGGCATACGTTACACTATAGCCTTCTGCTTCAAATAAACGCTTTAATACATCAAAAACAATCATTGGCCTAGCATTACCAATATGTGCATAGTTATATACAGTAGGCCCACAAACATACATATCTACACGCCCTTCTTGAATTGGCACGAACTCTTCTACCTGCAAGGATTTAGAATTATATAATTTAATCATCTTAGCCTCCTGGTATATATAAATTGGCTCATCAAATTGACGGTCAATTTGTATATACGCTTCCTTTCTATCCTGGTATTTAGTGTCTACCAGGCTCGACATCTTGTTAGAATTGAATCGTGAATGTGTACTTCTTTCACCTCCT
>JAFVFM010000138.1 GCA_017475415.1 Solobacterium sp. | reverse complement strand
TACGGCAGTGTTTCAGATAAAAAATCTCCACCTGCGGCACACATAACCATTTTTACATCTTTATCTTTATATAATGCATTTAATTCTTCGCCTCGTATTTTAGCTGTATTGCTGCGTAGGTTATTTTCGCGAACCGAATCTGTCTCTTGTATGCAATAGCCTAAAGAAAGTAAAGTATTCATCGATTCTTGATATAGTTCTAGTTTTCTTCCAACGCCAGCACTGGGTGCTGAGATACCAATAATATCTCCTTTTTGTATAAATTCTGGGTATTTCATTAAATTATTCCTCCTTATTAATCTTAACAAGTAGCCAAATTCTAAACAAGAAAATGCTATACTTTAGATAATGAAACAAAAGAGAAAAACAATTCTGATTACAGGTGGCTCAGAAGGCATAGGCGCACAATTTGCTGAGGCTTTTTCAAAAGAAGGGCATAATTTGATTTTGGTTGCACGGAATTATATAAAGCTTAATGAAGTGAAGGTGCGTTTGGAAAATCAATATCATAATCGTATTCGCATCATTTCTTTTGATTTAAGTAAAGAAGGCTCGGCGCAAAAGCTATATGATGAAATCAATGAAATCAAAATTGATATTCTCATTAATAATGCTGGATTTGGCATGGTTGGTGAAAGCTGGAAACAATCGATTGAGAAGGATGAACGGATGGTCCAACTCAATATTTCTAGCATGATGTCACTCATGAAACTGATTTTGAAGGATATGATTGAAAGAGATGAAGGGATTATCGTGAATGTCGGATCATTAGGTGGCTTTCAACCAGGCCCATATATTGCGACATATTATGCTACAAAAAGCTTTGTTTTACAGTATACCAAGGCAGTGGCAAAAGAAATAAAACACACCTCTGTACGCATACATTGTTTAGCTCCAGGCCCTGTAAGAACGAGTTTTCATACTAAGGCAAATGACTATATTTCTCGGTTTTCCATTAGTACAGAGCGTTGTGTAAAATATACTTTAGATTACTTAGGAACAAGAAAAGTAGTGCTTATTCCAGGCTTTATCATGCGTTTATCTTTGTTCTTACCAGAAGGTATACGTATGTATTTTATAGAAAAACAAAAGAAAAAAGCGCTATAAAAATAAACAATATACAAAAAATGTGGTAAAGTAGAAAAAGATATAGAGGTTAGAAGATTATGGATTTTAAAACATTGCAAGGATTTGACGAGAAGTATGCTAGAGTGACAGTAAAGACGCACAAGACTTTTGATGGAAAGGTTTATGATGTGTTATATGGGGCTTTTGATGCCGATAATCATCCTGTCGCTGCGAAGGCTGTTGGAGAAGATGGGTGTGGTCGTTGGTTAGGTATTGAAAGCAACGGCAAGACACAAATGTTCATTTGGCAACATCCGCAATGTGATGGCGGAGCACTTGAATATGGCACTGACGAAAAGGAAAATGCATTAGAAGTTATGGAGAATACATTAAAAGATAAAATGGATCTCTGTAAGCAAATCGATGCATTAGCCAATGAAGGTAACGCTGATAATAAAGAAAAATTCGATGAGCTAATTGCGCAATTTGACGCAATGAAGGATTGGGCTACAGCGAAAGATGTAGAATTAAAAGAACGCTTAAATCGCGCGAAAGAAAGATTTGAGACAAAAGTAAATCGCATTAGTGATCGTGTAAGCCAAAAAGAAGGCTTAATCGCAACAGCTAAAGAATTAGTTGAGTCCACAAATTGGAAGGCAACAAGAGAAGCTTTTGAACATTTACATGATGAATGGAATGAAATCGGTAATGCAGGCGAAAAAGAAAGTGAACTATGGAAGACATTTAATTCTATTCGCCGTGAATTTGATAATAAGAGAAGAGAATATTTTGATAATTTAGATGCTAAACGTGCAGAAGCAGTAGAAAAGAAAGAAGCAATTATCGCAAGTGCGAAAGAAGTATTAAACGAAAAGAACTTTAAAGTTGCTGGCGATAAGATGAAACAGTTAATGGACGATTGGAAAGCTGCTGGCTTTGCGGGTAAAGAAAAGGGCGATGAATTATGGGAGAAATTCTCTGAAATTCGTAAGAATTTCTTCGATAGTAGAAGCTCATATTATGAAGAATTAGAGAAACAATATGCCGAAGCTGTTGCGAAGAAAGAAGCTTTAATTGCAAAGGCTAATGAAATTACACAACTGGCAGATTTTTCTAAGGATAATACAAATATAATGAAAGACCTTGATAAGCAATGGAAAGAAGCTGGGTTCGCAGGTGCTAAGAGAAATGAAGATCTTTGGGAACAATTCAAATCCATTAAAGAGGTATTCTGGGATGGTAAGCATGCAGATACACAAAAACGTTTCAAAGAAATGTATGCGAAGAAAGAAGAATTGCTCAATTCTCAACGTGAACAACTCAATCGTTTAGAAGAAGATGTATATGCAACAGATAATCTAGACGAAGTACATGATATTGAACGTCAAATTTCTCGAAAGAAAGAATTCATTGCGCAATTAAAAGAAGAATTAGAATCCTTGGATTCTAAAATCACAAAAGAAGAAGCAGCCGAAGAAGTGGTGGCGGAAGAAACAAAAGTAGAATCTGCAGAACCAGTAGTAGCTGAGGATGCAAAAGAAGAATCTGTAGAACCAGTAGTAACAGAAGAAACTGAAGAAGCTACAGAAGCAGTAGTAACGGAAGAAACAGAAGCATAAAAAAATAAACTGTATCATGACGAGAAATGATACAGTTTTGCTTTATTTTGTTTGGGAATGATGGGAGTTGCTTTCTCTATTCTGTAATAGATTTTCTAGTTCTGTAGGTTCTATTTCTATGTCATTTTTTTCTCGTGTATCACGTAATGCCTCGGCCATTTCTTTATCGTTATACTCTTTGTTGATAGTATTGCCAACGAGATTTCTACCTTCTAGATAAGCCTGTTGTTGCTCGATATAGGATAAGCCATTCATTTCTTTATCACCAAGATGAAACATCAATATCGAACCATATGTAAAAAAGGCGAATAGTAGGGCGAATAATAATAAACTGAAATCGAATTCAATAGCGAATTGATAAAATAACAAAAGAAAAGCTATGCTACCGAAGAATAATGTTCCTAGTATGGAGACGATTTTTTTCAAAATGTTTAATATTTTTAACATAGGTTTACTCAATAGCGTCTAAGTGTACACTCCTTACACAAGATAGGGTCTTTAAAGCGCTTGTTAGCTCTTCAATTGTAGCATTCATATGCGTAATATCCAAAGTAATTAATACATTAGCCTTACGGGCAACGGGAAGAGCTTGTGATATTGTCAATATGCTAGTATGGATTTCTGATAATGTTTGAATTACAGAAGCTAGTGAACCTTTTTCATCTTTTAATATTAAAGTTAATACAGCTTGTCTGCTCGTATTCTGGGTATCTTTTTCAAATACATAATCTTTATATTTGTAATAAGTATTTCTGGATATACCCACTTTAGTTACCGCTTCTTTAACGGAACTAACTTCATGATTTTCTAATAATGTTCTAGCTTCGATTACCTGATCAATACAATCTGGTAATATTGCTTTGTGTACTAGATAATACTCTTTTTTCATACGACATCCTCAACAATTAATCCTTCATGATATGGTTTAAGATTTCTGATTTGCCAATGTCCGTCTAAATTCTGGATGTGATTTTGCGCCTCTAAACTGAGTGAATCTTTATGAATCAGTATGCAAGTTGAGCCGGAACCACTAATAAGGAATACACCAGCTGTATCCTTTTCACTAATGGCCTTAAGTTGATCGAATCCGGGGATTAAGGATTTGCGGTAGGGCTCATGGATTTCATCTGTTGCACATTGTTGGAGTAAAGATAAATCGCCAGATTCTAATGCCTTAGTTACTAATATTGCCTTCGCAGAATTTCGGACGGCAATATGGCGTAAATAAACATCTGGTAAGATTTTACGCGCTTCTTCTGTACTGACTTCAAAATCAGGAATAAAGCAGGTGAATTGGTATTGGTCATTGAGAGCTAATTGTTCTGTATGGAAGCTTCCATCATCTAAAGTGATAGAAGCACTAAAGCCTCCATATACACATGGTGCAGCATTATCTGGGTGACCTTCCATTTGTGAAGCAAGTTGGAAGATACATTCTTTATCTAGAGGAAGATTGTTTTGTAGGAAGGCTGCTGTAATGCCGCCAACGATAAATGTGGAGGAAGAACCCAAGCCTCTAGCGATAGGTACTTCTGTATGAAAGTCTACTTGAATAGGTACTTCTTTTTGTAAGTAAGCACAGCCATAACGATAGGCTTTTAGGAATAGATTATCTTCGTTATTGTATTCTTCTGCGACATTCAATAAGGTTGTGGTATTTGTTTTTTCAATTGTGAATGTATTAAAGATGGATAAGGCTAAGCCTAAACAATCAAAGCCTGGCCCTAAATTGGATGTGCTTGCGCTAGTGATGATCTTTTTCATTTTTGTAAGTCCTCCAAACGATGGATAATGGTTTCCATAGCTTCTTCTTTATGTATTGTTTTTGTAAAACGAATTGGTAAGTTATTTAGAGCGGCTAATGGTTTAGGAATGGATAGTTGGGTTAGCTTATTCAGTAATTGCATCGCTTCAAAGCCATCTTCAATCTTTTCTTCTGTTAAGGAATAATATACATCTTGAGCGAATTTGTATGGTGAAGCTGTAGATAAAACAATCGTCTTTCTTGTATCCTTTGTTTTCTCTTGATATACCTTTGCGGCATGCAGTGCAACTGAAGTATGTGGGTCAATACAAATATGTTCTTGCTCAAATAAATCTCTAATTGTCTTTTGGCACTCTTCTTCGCTAGTCCATGATGCATAGAAATCCTTTTGAAGAAGATCTAATTGTTCGTTGGTTAAGGAATAACTTTTCTTTTCTTGTAAGTCTAACATACATTTTTTTGTGACTTTTGCACCGAATAAGAGATAGAGTAAACGCTCTAAATTAGAAGAAACTAAGATATCCATGGATGGTGACATTGTACATAGGAAGTCTCTATCTAAAGAATAAATACCCGTAGTAAAGAAATCCGTCAAGATATGATTACTATTCGATGCACAAATGAATTTATGAATTGGCAAACCTAATTGTTTGGCTAGATAGCCAGCTAAAATATTACCGAAATTACCTGTTGGAACAGAAAAATTTACTTCTTCACCAAATTGGATCTCATTCTTTCTGATTAAATCTAGATAGGAAGAAAAATAATATACAATTTGCGGCGCAAGGCGACCTAAATTGATGGAATTTGCACTGCTTAAACGTAAAGTTTTGCAAGCGTCTTGTACAGCTTTATTCGCATTAGCTTCCTTTACTATGCGTTGGCAATCATCGAAGTTTCCTTCTATTGCAATAACTTCTACGTTAGCACCTTGAGAAGTTTGCATTTGTCTTTTTTGGATTGTGGAAACACCATCTTGTGGATAAAAAACGGTAATGGAAGTATGTTCTATATCTTGGAAGCCAGCTAAGGCGGCTTTACCAGTATCTCCGCTTGTCGCTGTTAAAATAGCTACATCTTTTACTTCATCTTGTTTATGAAAGGCGGTTGTTAATAAAGTTGGTAATAGGGTAAGAGCTATATCTTTAAAAGCAGAAGTTGGGCCATGCCATAGTTCTGCAATATAGCCTTTACTATATTTGGTAATTGGTACAATTTTATGATTATCCCACTTTGTGTCATAGGCTTTAGAAACACAATAGCTAAGTTCTTCCTTTGTATAATCATCAAGAATGAGAGATAGGATTTCTATAGCCAACTCTTGATAAGAGAGGTTTAGCCAAGATTCTTGTAGGATAGATTTCTTTTCTATAATTGGGGTATATAAACCACCATCTTCTGCCAAGCCATAAATGATAGCCTTTGAAGCAGTAGTTGTGAGTTCATCTCTTGTGCTAATAATGTTCATGTGAATCGCTCCTTGTCAATGTACTGTAAACATGATACTATGTTTGTAATTTGAAAACAAGTGTTTCTAAAATGAGTACAAAAGGAGAGAGGTATGAATATTGCATTATTAGGCCATGGTGTAGTAGGAAAAGGAGTGAGTTACATCCTAGGAAAGCTACAAGATAAATATCATTTACCTATAAAAAAGATTCTTGTGAAAGATGAAATAGAATGTATTGATTCAAGAATGACATTAAATATTAATGATATCCTAGAAGATGAAACAATCGATATTGTAGTGGAATGTATGGGTGGCATAGAACCTGCACATCAATATGTATTGGAAGCCTTAAAAAAGGGTAAACATGTTGTTACATCTAATAAAAAAATGTTGGCAACCTATGCGGAAGAATTACTTTCTGTAGCGAGTAAGCAAGGTGTGAACTTACTTTATGAAGCTTCTTGTGGTGGTGGTATTCCATGGATGGAGAATATCCATCGCATAAAGCGTATTGATCAAATTCATAATCTTTCAGGTATCTTTAATGGTACAACAAATTATATTTTATGGCGCATGCAAGAGGCGTCATTGAGTTTAGAGGAAGCTTTAGAAGAAGCAAAGAAATTAGGTTATGCAGAAAGAGATGCAAGTGATGATTTATTAGGCTTTGATGTACGCTATAAAGTAGCCTTATCCATTATGGAAGCTTTTAATGTAATCGTTGATATGGATTCTATTCCAACAATAGGTATAGAGAATATACAAAAGGAAGATATCGCATTTGCCTTAGATAGAGGCTATGTGTGTAAATTAATTGGTAAAGCAGAACTAAATGGTCATCTATCTGCCTCTGTACTTCCTGTATTTTTGAAAAAGAATCATTTCTTGGCTGCTATAGAAAGAAATGATAATGCATTAAGCTGTGAATCTTCTTATTTAGGGAAAGCGAGTTTTGTAGGGCAAGGAGCAGGCTCATTACCTACGGCACATGCAATTGTTCAAAATATAATGGATATTCTAGAAGGAAGAAAAATATATCGTACAATGCAGAAAAAAGAAATTCTTTTAGAAAACGAGAAAAAACAATATTATATACGTTGTGCAAAGAAGGAAGCGTTAAAAGAGTATATACAAGAAGAGATTAATGAAATGTCCTTCCTAAGTAAAGAAATGAAACTAGAAGAGATAGTAAGACTAAATCAAGAAATAGAGGATAAAAAACGATTTATAGCAGAGGTGGAGAAATGATTAAAGTTGTGAAATTTGGAGGCTCTAGTGTCGCTAATGCAACACAGTTTCAAAAGGTAAAAGATATTGTTTGTAAGGAAAAAGAAAGAAAATATATTATTGTTAGCGCATGCGGAAAAGAATCTTTTGAAGATTATAAAGTAACAGATTTACTTTATCTATGTGAAGCACATATTCGCTATCATGTTTCTTATGAATCTTTATTCACCTTAGTAGAAGATAAGTATAAACGCATTAAAAAGGAATTAGATTTACAAATCGATTTAGAAAAAGAATTTAATGTAATAAAAACGGCTATGGACAAGGGAAATATTACAACTGACTTTTTGGTTTCCCGTGGCGAATATTTGACAGCTAAATGCATGGCAGAATATATTGGCGCTGATTTTGTGGATGCTGCAGATATTATCGTCTTTGATTATGATGGTGAAGTAAATTTTGAAGAAACAAAAAAGCGAATTCAGAAAATCAAAACGAAAAATAAGATTGTTATTCCTGGCTTCTATGGTGCCTTACCAAATGGCATGGTTAAGGTAATGAGTAGAGGGGGAAGCGATGTGAGTGGGTCGGTTATTGCGAATGTTGTAGATGCAGATATGTATGAAAATTGGACGGATGTAAGTGGTGTATTGGTTGCTGATCCACGCATTATTCATCATCCTATGCGCATTGATTATATTACTTATAGTGAATTAAGAGGAATGAGTTATATGGGAGCGAATGTTCTTCATGATCATGCAATATTCGCAGTACGCCAAAAAGGCATTCCTATTAATATACGTAATACAAATGAACCAGATAATCCAGGAACCATCATTGTTGATCATATTGATAAGAAAAAAGATAAACCATTAGCTGTAACAGGCATTGTAGGAAAGAGAGATTTTAGTATTATTACCTTAACGAAAAATCATAGTTCTGCAGAGATAGGTTTTTTAAGAAAAGTATTATCCATATTTGAAGTATATAAAGTGAGTATTGAAAGTGTACCAATTACAGTAGATACTTTTTCCTTGATTATAAAAGCAGAAGCAATTGAACATTATATTTATGAAATTATTGGTAGAATCAAAGAAGATATTCGTCCCGATGAAATTATCCTACAAGAACATGTGTCTTTGATTGCTGTAGTGGGTAGAGGTATGCAGGCCGTACCTGGTATGTCGGGAAGATTGTTGTCTGAATTTGGGCGTAATGAAATCAATATTAAAGTGATTAATCAAACAGCGGATGAATTATGTATTGTTGTAGGGGTAGAAAATAAAGACTTTGAAAAGGCAATACAATGCATTTATGATCGCTTTGTAGTGGAAGAGGGAAGAAAATGAGAGTAGGTATAGTAGGTGCAACGGGTGCCGTTGGTAGACAAATGATTGAATGCTTAGAGGAAAGGAAGATTGAAATCGAAGAATTAAGATTATTCGCAAGTCCTCGCTCTAAGGGAAAAAAGATGCAATTTCAAGATAAAGAAATTGAAATTGATGTCGTAAATGAAGGATGTTTTGATGGTTTGGATTATGTATTAGGTGCTGTAAGTAATGCCTTATCTAAGGAATATGCACCATTAGTAACAAAAGCGAAGGCCATTTATATTGATAATTCTAGTGCATTTCGAATGGATGAAGATGTACCGTTAGTTGTACCAGAAATTAATGGGGAAAGTGCATTAAAGAATAAAGGGATTATCGCAAATCCGAATTGTTCTACAATTATTACTTTAATGGCTTTAGCACCATTCGCTAAATTATCGAAAATATAAAGTATTATTGCCTCAACCTATCAAGCAGTAAGTGGAGCAGGAATTGAGGGTATGCAAGAGTTGAGTAAACAAATTCAAGCGATAGGGAAAGGTGAAGAAGTAGAAACAAAAGTCTTCCCAGCTCAAATTGCCTATAATGCCATACCACAAATAGGCTCTTTTGTGGAAGAGGAATATACAAGCGAAGAAATGAAGATGCAATACGAAGGCAGAAAGATATTAGGATTGAAAGATTTGAAGGTAAGCTGTACTTGCGTGCGTGTACCTGTATATCGTTCACATTCTATTTCTGCTAGAGTAGTTACAGATAAGGTTTTAGATATAGAAACGGTAAAAAATGAAATGAAGAATTTTGAAGGCTTAGTTTATACAGAAGAGGTATTAACACCAATGATGACGAGCAATCAAGATTTGGTTTATGTAAGTAGATTAAGAAGAGATTTAACAGAGGAGAAGGGATTAGTTCTTTGGTGTTGTGGAGATCAAATTCGTAAAGGTGCAGCTTCGAATGCAGTATCAATTATGGAATACATTCACAAATACTTATGATAAAATAGGAAAAAAGAAAGGGACATAACCTATGTTACGTAAGACAATATTAGGAGCTTTAACAATAGCGGCAGGTGTTGGCGCTGCTTTTGCGGTGAAATTACTTATGGACGCTGACACAACAGAAGAAGAAAAAGATTTATTTGATGAAGATGATGAAGTGCGCTTCATTCATATTGATGATGGAGAAGATGAAGAGGAAGATTTAGCAGATTTAAGCACGATTCGTTTCGCCTTAAACCAAAAGAAAGAAGAAAGTGGTTTAGCACTTGAAGAAGAAGCAGTGGATAACCAAGATGAAGTACCTTCTATAGAATTAAGAAATGAAGAAAGCATAGAAGATGATGCTCAAGAGAAGGTAGAAGAATTACCTTCTGTGGAATTGTCTCAAGAAGATGATGCAACAAAGGAAGAATTCATACCATTAGATGTAAAAGATGAGGTAAATAAACAAGAAGATTTGCCTAATGTAGTATTAAAAGAAGAAAAAGTAGATGAGGATTTACCATTAAAGGATGAAGGTCCAGTTAAAATTACAATAGAAGAGCCTAAAGAGGAAGAGAGTGAAGTTCTTCAAAAAGACTTTGATTTAGATGATTATTTAGCTTTAAGGGATAAAGAAGAAGTAAGTTATTCACCAGAAGTGATGGAAATTTGTTCTGTTTATCCATATCTAAGCCATGATTTTGTAAAACAATTATTGGATAAGAATGATTATTTTGAAGAGAATTATCCAGAAGATACATTGATTACGATCGAGCATAAGGCTAAATTCAGTGATGAAGAAGGCTGTCAAGCATTTAGCGAGATTATGGAGAACTTTGGATATGAGTGCCATCAAGAAGAAGGTATTGTAAGTGCGAAAAAGAAAATGTTTACCCAAAGCGGGGCAATTATTAGCGATGTGTTGAATGTATCCAATCAAACAAATGCCTTAGATGGAAAATATCTAGAATATGGAATAGAAAAGTAATTTCTTAGCCTCTACCTACCAGGTGGGGCTTTTTTTCTGTTGAATAACGTAAAAAATGATATAATTTCAGCGTTATGCAGAAAAATATAGTAGAAGTGAAAGACTTATGTTTTGAATATGAAGAAGGTGCTAAGACAATCGAGCATGTATCTTTTTCTATTCCGGAAGGTAGCTATACAACAATTATTGGCCATAATGGTAGTGGTAAATCTACGATAGCTAAGTTATTAGCTGGCTTATTAGAAAAGAAAAGTGGAACGATTATAATTGATGGTATTGAATTAAATGAAGAGAATTTAGTAAAAATACGCAATAAGATGGGTATAGTATTCCAAAATCCAGATAACCAATTTATTGGTTCAACCGTAAGGGATGATATCGCTTTTGGTTTAGAAAACCATTGTGTTCCGCAAGAAGAAATGGATGCGATTATCGAAACGAATGCGGAACGTGTAGGCATGAGTAAATATTTGGAACATGAACCAACAAAACTTTCTGGTGGTCAAAAACAAAGAGTCGCAATTGCGGGTGTTTTAGCAATGAAGCCGAAGTTACTCATCTTTGACGAAGCGACTTCTATGCTTGATCCTAGAGGTAAAAGTGAAATAAAGAAAGTGATTAAAGAATTACATAAAGAAAGTAATTTGAGCATTATTAGTATTACACATGACTTAGATGAAGTAGCAGCGAGTGATTTGGTTGTTGTTATGCATAAGGGTCATGTGGATACAGTAGATACACCACATGGTGTGTTCGATGACGAAGCTAAATTAAAAGAAATGCACTTAGATACGCCTTTTAGTATGAAATTAAGAAGGGCCTTAGAAAAAGAAGGAGTGCATGTAGGCAATCATATTACGATGGAAGGGATGGTGAAGGAATTATGTCAATCTCTATCCAACACTTAAGTTATATTTATAGTCCTGGTACACCTTATGAACATAAGGCTTTGGATGATGTGAATCTACAAATCGAAGAAGGCAAGATGACAGCCATTATTGGTCATACAGGTTCAGGTAAGAGTACTTTGGTACAACATTTAAATGGCTTATTATTACCAAGTGAAGGGAAAATTCATATTTTTGATCGTGAGATTATTGCGAAACAAAAACCGAAAAATTTGAAGTCCTTACGTGGGGAGGTGGGCTTAGTTTTCCAATTTCCTGAATATCAATTATTTGAAGAAACTGTGTTAAAAGATGTTTCCTTTGGGCCTAAGAATTTTAATGTAGATGAAGAAACAGCAATCTCTAGAGCGAAAGAAGCCTTAGCCTTAGTTGGAATTGGGGAGGAATATTATGAGCGTAGCCCATTAGAATTATCTGGTGGGCAAAAAAGAAGAGTAGCTATTGCGGGTATTTTGGCGATGAATCCTAGAGTTCTTGTCTTAGACGAACCAACAGCTGGCTTAGATCCAAGTGGCACAAGAAAGATGATGGAATTATTTAAGACTTTAAATAAGGAACACGCGAAAACAATACTATTAGTTACACATGATATGGAACAGGTATATGGATATTGTGATGATGTAATCGTCATTAAACAGGGGAAGATTAGTACCCAAGCTAAAGTAAGCGAATTCTTTGATGAAGGAAATGAAATAGAAGAAATGAATATTTTACCTCCAGCATTATTAAGAATGAAAAAAATGTTAAGGGAGGTAGGTTTTAAATTGGACGAAGAGGCAAAGGATATACAAAGTCTAGCGAAAGAAATCGCTAAGCAGGTGAAGAAACATGGGTAATATTACATTAGGAAGATATATACCGATGGATTCTCCAATTCACCGTTGTGATCCTAGAGGGAAGATTATGGCAATGTTGTTTGTGTTGATTGCGGTATTCTTTCCGGTTGGTTGGATTGGCTATGGCATCTTATTTTGTTTGATTAGCTTTACTATTGTATTAGCGAAACTTAAATTTAATTTCATTTGGCGGTCCATGAAACCGATGTTATTTATGCTATGTTTTCTTTTGGTAATCAATATATTAGTAGTTAAAACAGGCACCGTTTTATTTACAATAGGTGATTTTGAAATCTATAGCGATGCAGTATTAAATACGTTATATATCGCTGTACGCTTATTATTGATGATTATGGTAACTACATGCTTAACGGCAACAACTAAGCCATTAGAAATGACTTTAGGAATTGAAGATTTATTAAAGCCATTTCGTAAGATTGGTGTGCCGGCACATGAAATAGCGATGTTGATTAGTATTGCCTTGCGTTTTATTCCGGACTTAATTGAAGAAACACAACGTATCATGAAGGCACAAGAATCACGCGGTGTAGATATGAAAGAGGGAAAATTAAAAGAAAAGATTATGGCGATACTTTCCTTAATTGTTCCTTTATTTGTTTCGGCATTTCAACGTGCAGAAGACTTGGCAAACGCTATGGAAGCTAGAGGCTATGTTCCAGGTGAAAAAAGAACGAGATATAAAGTATTGCATATGCAAATGAGGGATTATATTTTGTTGGGAGCTTCCTTTTTGACACTAGTAGGAATGATTGTATTATCTAGAGTGATATGAGAAGAATAAAATGTAAAGTGTCCTATGTTGGTAGGGCTTATGATGGTTGGCAATCACAAAGAAACGGTTCATCTATTCAAGAAAAAATAGAAGAAGTTTTATTTCGTATATGCCAAGAAAGAATAAATATCTGTGGTTCTGGTAGAACAGATGCCTTAGTGAATGCGAAAGAACAGGTCTTTCATTTTGATACAAATGTAGAAATGACACCTTATAAATGGAAAGGCGCTTTAAATGGCTATTTACCGAAAGACATTCATATTGATGAAGTAGAAGAAGTAGATGAATGCTTTCATGCAAGACATTGTGTGCGCTTTAAACAATATGATTATCGTATTCATTTTGGCGAATATGATGTTTTTAAAAAGGATTATAGCTACTACTCTCCTTACTCTCTAGATGTGGAAAGTATGAAAGATGCAGCAACCTTATTTGTAGGAGAACATGATTTTACAAGTTTTAATTCTTCTTCTTTAAAAGAATATCCTAACCTAATTCGTAATATTAAATCCATTTCTTTTTTGGAAGAAGGAAATGACTTAACTATATCCTTTGTAGGAAAAGGCTTTTTGCGCTATATGGTAAGGATGTTAGTGGCAGCTTTAATGGAAGTAGGAAAAGGAAAATTAGAGAAGAAAGATATAGAAGAAATATTAAAGAAAAAATCAAAGAGAGCTTTTTCGAAGAATGCTGAGGCACAGGGATTAACCTTACAACATGTGGATTATTTTGAAATATTAGCCTTAAATGAAGAGGGAATGATTAGGGAATATCTTTATGGAGATAGATTAGTTGAAGGATATTCTTTAGAAGAACTAGAAACGGCAGTAAAGAAAAAAGAAGATGAATGTTACTACGTCTTTATGACAAGAAATACCCAACAACAATTAGGTTATTTATATTGTTCTAAAAATGAAGTATGTTTAAAGGTATTTAAAGAAGATAATCTTTCTTTAGCAGAAAGATTAATTCAACAAGCAAACAGTAAGTTAAAACAATATGGCTATCCAGAAGGGAAAATAAGATTAGAATAGGAAAAGATTATGCATAACGATTGGTTAACAATAGGTCCAGTGACGATACATGGCTATGGAGTCATGATGGCCTTAGGTATATTGGTAGGTATATCTGTGGCAGAAAAAATGGCGAAAAAATATGGCTTAGCCTATGAAAAAATAGAGAATATGATTTTTGTGGCTATTCTTTGTGGCTTTTTAGGCGCTAAAATCAATTATATCCTTACCGTATTACCAGATTTCTTTGCGAATCCATTATCTGTTTTAGGAGGTGGAGGTTGGGTTGTTTATGGTTCAATTATTGGCGGTTTATTAGGTGCATATGTTTATTGTAGAATACAAAAATGGAACTTTATGCAAGTATTGGATACAGTCATTGTTGCCCTACCTCTTGCTCAAGCAATAGGGCGTATAGGTTGTTTCTTTGCGGGTTGTTGTTATGGAAAAGAAACAAATGCTTGGTATGGTATTACCTTCCCACAAGGTTCACTTAGCCCAGCAGGCATACCTTTAATTCCAACTCAACTCATTATGTCTTTAGGTGACTTGGTTATCTTTTTTGTTCTATTTTATCGCATCAAAAAGAAGGGCGATGTACGCAATACCGGTGCCTTATATTTAATCCTTTATTCCATAGGTCGCTTTTTGATTGAATTCTTAAGAGGTGATTTAGAAAGAGGTCATGTAGGTATCTTATCTACTTCCCAATTCATCGGCATATTTATGTGTATATTTGGTATAGCTCTATGGTTTTATAATAATAAGAAAAGAACAGCATAAAAAAAGAATCACAAAACAAACAGATGATTGTATCGGTAGTGATCGATAAAATGATCTGTTTTTTAGATTTAAATCTTTGATAAGATGCTGCTGTGTATCCATCCTCGTGGTTATCCTTACTACCACATTTAGGACAGAATGCAGATCTACCATAATGCATAGTAGCTTCTTCAAAGGATATGACACCATGCAATTGTTTGTCTATCCTTTTAAACGCTGAAATAAATATTCTATTTCTCGAATTAAATTGTTACAATACTATTATGAATCTTGAAAACTATAATGAAGAGATTTTATATTTATCAAATCAAGCAAAAGAATATCTTGATAATTATGATCGCAAAATATTTACTACATTAAGAAAATTAGAGAAAGCAGCCAGTGTATTTGATGATCATGCATTGGATGGTTATATCTATTTTCTTTATGCTGCAGCTTGTTATGATCATAGTGAACATAATAACTTTTTTAAATCATTATCAAAATCAATTTATCATTTATTACGATGTGATGAAGTTGATGCATTATTAATGGCATATAACTTATTTGCAATTGAAGCGCAAAGGGTTGGATGTTTTAGTATTGCTTTACATTATTATAAGCTAGCTGATTCCTTAGCAAGCGATAATGTTTCCGCAACTTCAGCAGCTACGATTCATACTAATTTAGGTGGCCTATTAAATATGATGAAAGATAAGGAAAATGCGATTAATTATATTGAAAAGGCCATTGAAGTATTTAAACAATATGATGATTTAAATTTAGTTTTTGCTTATGTTAACTATGCCATTATCTTATTAGATAATGGTCAAGTAGAAAAAGCTTTAAAAGTTAAAAAGATTATTGATAGATTAGAACATCAAGATGAGCCAATTGTAAAAGATTGGTTAATTATTTTAAATGCTATTTTAGCTTTAATGGCTGAAGATGATCAATCATTTGATAAATATCTAGAAGACATTAAAACCGATGTTATGCTTTCAGCTTATCAAGATATCTATATTCAAGATATCTATACGATATGTAAAATCATGATTACTAAAAAGAAATGGAAACAATCTGAATCTTTATTTAAAGTCATTGAAGGAAAATTAAATGGTGTTTATAGCACTTATCAAGAGTATTTATTAATTCAATTAATTATTGATTATTATAAAGAGTTAAAGGATTATGACAAATTATTAGAATATTATGATCGACGTAATATCTTAGCTTTACAACTGGAAAGAGATCATAATTTAATTAATTATGAATCAATTTGCTTAATGCG
>JAFVFM010000137.1 GCA_017475415.1 Solobacterium sp. | reverse complement strand
TTTGCGAATCGTAATTTAGACTATTACCAAAATATTTATGATGCCTTCCATGAAGATGGCTCTGTACGCTTCTTAGTTGCAGAAGTAAATGTAGATGATACGATTGCCCGCTATGAAAAACTAAAGGCAGATAGCGAAAAGACATTAGAAAAGCTCAACACAAAAAAAGCTGCACGCCCTGATACATTCAATGGCGATGGACAGATTAATGAAATGGAAATGCGCATCTCTTCTTCTATACGTAAGATAGAAGAAATGACTGCCCTAAAAGAAAAATATGGTAATCCAATTATCCTCTCTGGCAATATGGATATGTTCTGGGGTAATCGCGAAGTAGTTTCTGTATATGGTGGCAATAATCAAGAATTATTCATGTTCAATAGTGCCTATGCCATGTATTTTGAAATGATCGCTTACGCAGCACGTGAAGGCTATGAACGCTTTAATTTCTATGGTATTCCAAATCACCCATTAGATAAGGATGATGAAATGTATGGTGTATTCGAACATAAGCGTGGCTACAATGGTAGAGTAGAACGTTACTTAGGTGAATTTGATATCCCTATTCAACCTACGCGTTATAAACTATATAAAACCTTATTAAAATTACGTAACAACAAATAGGAGAGCGATCTCCTTTTTTCTTTCCTCTTTCTTGATTTACCTCTTTAACACTTATATAATGAATGAGCGCCGACTTAGCTCAGCTGGTAGAGCAACTCATTCGTAATGAGTAGGTCGCAGGTTCAAGTCCAGTATTCGACATTATTTACAAGTAACTCCCGAAAGAGAGTTTTTTTGAAGCACTAAAGTACGTCTCTATGGAACATAGAGCGAATAGTCTTGTGGAACTTACAACCTCTGGTAAAGATAGTCTATCTATCTCTACTAAGTATCAGGCTATGAAACAAGAAGCCCAAGTGCTTTAGCCTTGGGTAGTTCACTTCATTCAATGATATATTGTGGTATTATTCTATTGTAAACGGGATGGTCGTAAGACCCGTGTCCGACCAAATTGGCGAAGGACACTCTTCGCTTTTATTATCTAATGAAAAATTTAAGCGTTTTTGTAGATGAGAGCGGTGATTTCGGAATGAATAAGAAATCATCACCATACTATATCATTACAATGGTCTTTCATGACCAAAGTTTTAATATGCAAGATCAGATAGCAAGATTAGAAAACGAGTTAACAAATTTAGGATACAAAGATCATGTTGTTCATACTGAACCACTAATTATGAGAAGAGGTGAATATGGTTATAGGAAGTGGCGAAAAACTCGCATGCTTGCATGTGGGATGAAAGCCACTTCCTATAACATCAGTTAACATCACACAAACAAAATGACGAATATCTGTAGTCGGCATACGGCAGCTCTATCTAGGGGTTTTTGTTCAATCTCTTTTAATAAAAATATGGGCTAAAGTACTATTCATTCTTATTTCCTTTTTGGCTATAATGAATTTAAGGAGTTTTTATGAAGCATAATATCATTATCATTATGGCATTACTTTGCTTACTATCCTCATCTTGTAGAAATATTATCCAAGAAGAAACCAACAATATACAAACCACACAAAAGGAAGAAGAAAAAGAAAAGCCAACAGAAACACAAGAAATAATAGAAACACCAACTAGTGAAGAAACAAAAGAAGAAATCCTTCCTGAAGAAGAAATTATACCTCAAGAAGATAATACAGAAACCACTATAGCAGAAACAGAAGAA
>JAFVFM010000017.1 GCA_017475415.1 Solobacterium sp. | reverse complement strand
TACACATGTCACAAAATCCATATACGTTAACTTTTGGAAAAAAACCATCACAGCTCGTTTCTAGAACAACTTATATTTCCTCTATTTTTGAGACATTCAATAGTCCAGCACCTACACAACAAGTTTTTATTATCACCGGTGTTAGAGGTTCAGGAAAAACTGTATTGATGACTGAAGCAACCAAACAATTTAAAGAAACAAAAGATTGGATTGTTGTCGAATTAAATCCCGAAAGAGATTTATTAATCAGTTTGGCGGCCAAATTAAGTAGTATTCCTTCTTTAGTTCCACTATTTAAAGACGCCAAAATTAATCTATCTTTTTTTGGACTTAGCCTCGAAATAAAAAGCGCTCCACCAATCACAGATATTGAGATTGCGTTACAAAAAATGATTGAAGTATTAAATAAGAAAAAAAAGAGATTGCTCATCACAATTGATGAAGTATCTAATACAAAAGAAATGAAAGTGTTTGCAAGTACATTTCAAATCCTTATCCGTCAAGAGTTACCAGTTTTTCTATTAATGACTGGCTTATATGATAATGTTGATGCCTTGCAGAATGAAAAGACAATGACTTTTCTCTATCGGGCACCAAAAATCAATTTATCACCTTTGCGCATTTCATCTATTGCAGAAAATTATCAAACTATCTTTAAACTAAGTGATGAAGAAGCTCTTGAGATGGCACGTTTAACAAATGGTTACCCCTTTGCCTTTCAAGTATTAGGTTATTTCCGCTATCAAAATGGCGACCTAGGCAAAAAAACTTTACATGATTTTCAACAATATTTACAAGACTATGCATACGATAAAATATGGATGGAACTATCCAAAAAGGATAAGGATATTGCCTATGGCATTGCCACTACCCACTCCAAGAAGATAAGCGATATCCGCAAAACACTCAATATTCAAACCAATCAATTTAACCCTTACCGTAATCGGCTAATCAAAAAGGGAATAATTAATGGTGATACATATGGGTATGTATCCTTCACTCTTCCACTCTTTGATAAATACATTAAAGAAAACTATTTTGACTAACCAAAAAAGAGAGCTGATGATTCAGTTCTCTTTTATACTATATTTGTTTATTTATTTCTTTGCGATGTCCACAATAATTCTTACACATTCTTCAATTCCTAAGGTTCCAGAATTCAAAGCGATATCATAATTATCTGCTAAACCCCATTCATTACCCGTAGCTAATTCATAATATTGTTTTCTTTTTTTATCTCTTATATTAATGCGAGATAAAGGATCTAAACCTTCTGCATCAAATTCCTTATATTCATTCACTACGCGCTCAATGCGCTTTTCTTTATCTGCATGAATAAAGACTTTCAATAAATTATCATAATCTTGTAGAATATAATCTCCACAACGACCAACGATTACACAAGGCCCCTTTTCTGCAATATCATGAATTAGATTATATTGAGCAGCCCAGATTTGGTGATGATTGGTATTTCCAAAAGCGCCACCTGATAGCCATCCTAAGATGCTTGAAGAAGCAACATCTTCTGACATGCTACGTACATAGTCTTCTGTAAAACCACTTGCCTTAGCTACTTCTGCAATAATTGTACGATCATAACATTTAATGCCTAACTCTTCCGCAACACGCTTCCCAATGGTTCTTCCTCCACTACCGAACTCTCTACTAATCGTGATTACTTTTGTCATAAAACCAACTCCATTCTAATCATCTCTTTCCGACTTCAGCTCAAAAACCATATCTCTGAGCTCTGCTGCTCTTTCAAAATTCAATGTTTTAGCAGCTTCCTTCATTTCTAACTCTAGTTCACTTATTAGTTTATCATAATCTTTCTTAGAGAGTTTCTTCTTTCTTGAACGATACTTTTCAGCCATAGCTCTGGTTTCTTTACCACGTATCGCTTCTTCGATATTTTTCTTTACAGTATGAGGAATGATGCCATGTTCTTGATTATAGGCTTCTTGAATTTTTCTTCTACGATTGGTTTCATCGATTGCCTTCTGCATAGAATCTGTTATTACATCCCCATACATATATACTTCACCATGTTCATTACGCGCAGCTCTACCTATTGTTTGTATAAGAGAACGTTGTGAACGTAAGAAGCCTTCTTTATCCGCATCTAAGATACAAATCAAGGATACTTCAGGAATATCCAAACCTTCTCTCAACAAATTGATTCCTACAATCGCATCTACTTTACCTAGACGTAATTCCCGAATGATTTCTGTTCTTTCTAAGGTTTTTGTCTCATGATGCAAATAGGCAATATGATACCCTCTTTCCTTTAGATATTCGCTTAAGTCTTCTGCCATACGCACAGTTAAAGTCGTAATTAATACTCTTTCCCCCTTTGCAATACGCTCATCTAAAGCTTCACAAATATCATCAATTTGCCCTTTGGTTGGTTTAACGGTGATAAGAGGATCTAATAAACCTGTAGGACGAATCACTTGTTCCACTACATCATGATTTACTTCTTCTAATTCATAATCTCCTGGTGTAGCTGAACAATATACCACTTGGTTAACCATACCCTCAAATTCATCATATTTCATAGGGCGATTATCTAAAGCAGAAGGCAAGCGAAAACCATATTCTACTAATGTTTCTTTTCTTTTGCGATCACCATTATACATGCCATGTATTTGTGGTAAAGATACATGACTCTCATCCACAAATAATAAGAAATCATCAGGAAAATAATCGATTAGATTATATGGTCTTTCCACTAGTT
>JAFVFM010000136.1 GCA_017475415.1 Solobacterium sp. | reverse complement strand
TTTTCCCGAGTGACTATCTTAGCTCAACATTAGATATAAAAAGAGGATTCAACCTCATTGAATAGTCTTTAAACTATCCAACTGTTAAATCCCCTTTTTTTTGTGCAAAAAAGGGAAAAAACTATTGTAAAATAACTAGAAAGTGGTAAGATTGTGTTACGAAGTGGTAGAAAGTGGGGAATTAGAAAGTGTTTATTGGGAAATATACACATAGTATTGATTCTAAAAACCGTCTAATTATCCCGGTAAAATTTCGTGATGACTTGGGGGACTCCTTCGTTGTGACGAGGTGGCTTGATGGATGTCTTTCAATCTATTCCATGTCTCAATGGGAAAAAATGATTGAAGGGCTGTCAGCTCTTCCTGCCACAAAAAAGAATGTAAGACTGTATATTCGTAGTCTTACAGCGAATGCAATTGAATGCTCTTTGGATAACCAGGGCAGAATACAATTGTCAAAGGATTTAGTGGATATTGCTAAGATTCAAAAGAGTTGTGTAATCACAGGTGTTAATGACCATATCGAGATCTGGGCAGAAGAACAATATAACTCTTATAGTGAAGCAGATCCTACATCCTTCGAGGATGCGGCTGAATCCATTTCGGATATTGGTCTACTATGAAGCATATTAGTGTCTTGTTGAATGAATCCATTGATTTACTTAATGTAAAAGAAGATGGCATTTATGTTGATGGCACATTGGGTAGAGGTGGCCATGCTAGAAAGCTGATCTCGAAATTAAAAAATGGTCATCTATATGCATTTGATAAAGATGCAACAGCGATAGAAGAATCTAAAACAAATCTAAGCGATATGCTGGATAAAGTTACCTTCATTCATGATGATTTTAAAAATATGGCAAAGCATTTAGAAGAATTTGGCATAGCATCAGTAGATGGAATCATGCTTGATTTGGGGGTTAGCTCACCGCAATTCGATGATGAAACAAGAGGCTTTAGTTATCGCTTTGATGCAAGACTCGATATGCGTATGGATCAAAGCCAAAAAAAGGATGCATTGTTGGTAATCAATTCCTATTCGGTTGATGAACTTACTCATATATTTAAAGAATATGGGGAAGAAAGGTTCGCTTATCCAATTGCAAAAGCAATTGAAAAAGCTAGAAAAGATAAGGTAATTGAAACAACATATGAATTGGTTGATGTGATTAAAAGTGCATTACCATCACGTATATTGCATAAAAAAGGGCATCCTGCTAAACAATGTTTCCAAGCATTAAGAATTGAAGTGAACGATGAACTGAGATCTTTAGAAGAAGGTCTAGATGTCGCGATTAATCTATTGAATATTGGTGGACGGATAGCTGTCATCAGTTTTCATTCCTTAGAAGATCGTATTGTTAAGACACAGTTCAAGAAATATTCCACTGCTCCATTTGTGGATCCGAAATTACCATTGCCGGTTTCACAAATGGAGCAGGCCTCCTTCCAACTAGTGAACAAAAAACCAATACTAGCTAGCAACGAGGAATTAGAAGAAAACAATCGTGCTCATAGTGCGAAATTAAGGGTATTAGAAAGAATAGGGGAATAGTATGGCACAAATCGTAAAAAAAAGAACTGTACAAAAAAGAAGAAGATTTAGATTTAATCTAGCTACGGTTGCTTCTATTCTTTTCTTTGCGGCTGTCGCATTAAAACTTCTTTCTTCTTTATTTTTGCGTACCACAAATATTTCCTTAACTACCCAAATCCAAGAAGCACAAAAGGAAATTGCAGTTCTAGAAATGCAAAATGAGTCTTTAGAACTTGAAATAACAAGACTTGGATCTGTTGATCGTGTCGATGAAATTGCAGCAAATAGTGGACTATCACGTAAGGCTGATAATATAATAAGAATCGATGAAAAAGAAGAAACAGCATCTGAAGGAGAATAAAAAAATGGCTGCTAAACGAAGCCATAATTATTCTGTACAAGTGATTTCTTTAGTGACATTAGTTGCATGCTTAATACTTGCTTCTGATGTTTTTTATGTTGCTGTGGGAAAGATGCATTTACGCTCTAGTACAAATCTAGAACCTTATATTGATTCGGCAAATGTATTAACAGAAAAAACGAAAGCTTTAAGAGGCAATATATTTGATAGTAAAGGGAATGTAATTGCGCAAGATACACGTACGTATAATGTAGTCTGCATATTGGATGAAAATCGTAAAGGCGCAGATGGAACAATAGCATATGTAAAAGATAAAGAAAGAACTGCAGAAGTATTAGCACGCTGTTTGAGAACAGATTATGATACAATCTACAATCTTTTACAACAAGATGTATACCAAACAGAATTAGGTAATGCTGGTAGAGGTCTTTCTAAAGCTGTTAAGGATGAAATAGAAAGCTATGAATTACCTGGTATTGAATTTACGGATTCCATTCAACGTATTTATCCTATAGGACAATTTGCATCTCATTTAATTGGTTATGCTAAACAAAATGAAAATGGCTCTACAGTAGGAGAGATGGGTTTAGAATTATACCTCAATAGTTTTCTGGAAGGGAAAGATGGAAGTCGCACATATCAAGTAGATCAATATGGTTATGTTTTACCTGGTATGAAAGAAAATATTGTTAGTGCGGTAAATGGAAATAATGTTTATTTAACTTTAAATAGTGAAATCCAAAAGGCCTTAGAACAGGCATTAGAAGAGAATAAACAGCATTTCGGCCAACAAAGAGCTTGGGCTAGTGTTGTAGAAGTGAAAACAGGTAAGG
>JAFVFM010000135.1 GCA_017475415.1 Solobacterium sp. | reverse complement strand
GCTTGGTTATATTGTTGTGGCAAAAAGGAAACAGAAATATATCGCAATCGCTATTTAGATGTTCTATATGGTTTCCTACATCATTTTGGAGATAGAAACGAAGTGGCCTTATATAGTGCTTCAGGTAGAGTGGAAATCGGTGGGAATCATACTGATCATCAACATGGTTGTGTACTTGCCTCTAGCATTAATATGGATATGCTTGCGTGCGTTTCTTTAAGTCATACAAATAAAATCTCTTTAATTAGTGATGGCTATGATTTATGTGAAGTAAATCTTAATGATTTAGACAAAAGGGATGAAGAGGAAGGAAATAGTATTTCTTTAATTAGAGGAATATGTAAGTGTTTTAAGGATAGAAATGCTGACTTAAAAGGCTTAGATATTTATGTGAAGTCTTATGTACCAAGTGGTAGTGGTTTATCTTCTAGTGCTGCTTTTGAAACATTATTGGCGACCATTTTGAATGATTTATTTATGGGAGAAAAGGTGGATGAAGCGGAAATAGCGAAAGTTGGCCAATATGTAGAAAATGAATATTTTGGTAAACCATGTGGTTTGATGGATCAAATGGCCTGTAGTTATGGAGGAGTAATTGCAGTAGATTTTTTAAATCCTCAAGAACCGGTCATTAAAAAGATGGATATGGATTTGAAAGAAGCTGGATTATCCTTATGTATTATTGATTCTGGCGCAAGCCATGAGGATTTAACCGATGAATATGCCGCAGTATTAGAAGAATGTAAGCAAGTTGCGCATATATGCGGTGGAGAATACTTACGAGATATCGAAGAAGCTGTCTTTTGGGAAAAGGTGAAGGAATGTAGAAAACAGTGTGGCGATAGAGCAGTATTAAGAGCGATGCATTTCTTTGCGGAAAATAAACGTGCCCAAATGGAAGCTGAAGCAATAGAGAATAAGGATTATGATCAATTCCTGAAATTAGTGGATGCTTCGGGAGATAGTAGTTGGCAACTCTTACAGAATATATATGCTTCTAATGCCGTTCAAAACCAAGAGGTAGCCTTTACGATTGCTTTAGCGAAATCGATATTACAGGGTGAAGGAGCAGTGCGTGTACATGGTGGGGGTTTTGCGGTAACTGTGCAAGCCTTTGTGCCATTTGAAAAAGAAGAAGAATTTATTTCAACAATGGATAAAATATTAGGAAAAGGTAGCTGCCATAAAATGATGATTCGTCCTGTTGGTGGTATACGTATAGTGTAGGGAGATAGATATGATTTCGAAATATATACATTCTTTAATTCAATATGGAATAAGAGAAAACTTAATCGATAAAGCAGATACAATCTATGTACGCGATCGCCTTTTACATCTGCTACATGAGGATGAATATAGCGAATGTGATGAAGTAGAAGACGATTTGGTGAAATGCTTAGAAGGTTTATGTAAGTGTGCTATTCAAAAGGGATTAATTGAAGATACAATTGCACATAAAGATTTATTTGATACAGAACTAATGGATTGTTTAACACCTATGCCTTCTATCGTACAAAAAACATTTTTCTCCCTTAAGGAAGAATCGGCTAAAAAGGCTACAGATTATTATTATGACTTTAGTCAAAAGACGAATTATATTCGTAAATATCGCATTGTAAAAGATAAGAAATGGCAGGTAGAAACAGAATTCGGAAAATTAGATATCACAATTAATCTATCTAAGCCAGAAAAAGATCCTAAAGCGATTGCTGAGGAAGGCAAGGCAGTGATGGTTAATTATCCTAAATGCCAACTATGTATTGAAAATGAAGGCTATGCAGGAAGAATGAATCATCCTGCGCGTGGGAATCATCGCTTAATTCCACTTACATTAGCGAATGAAGAATGGTATCTGCAATATAGTCCTTATGTTTATTACAATGAACATTGTATTGTATTAAATGCCAAACATGTGCCAATGAAAATGGAAAGGGCGACTTTCCGAAAGCTCTTGGATTTTGTGGAAGAATTTCCTCATTATTTTATAGGCTCAAATGCAGACTTACCTATTGTAGGAGGGAGTATCTTAAGTCATGAACACTTCCAAGGTGGTAGGCATACTTTTGCGATGGAAGTGGCAAAGGTAGAAAAAAAGTGGATATTTAAAGGCTATGAAGATGTAGAAGCAGGGATAGTAAAATGGCCAATGAGTGTAATTCGTTTAAGAAGTGAAGATAAGAAAAAAATAGAAGACCTATCCACTAAGATATTAGAGAGATGGCGAAATTATTCTGATCCAACATGTGATATTTATGCCTATACAGAGGATGAACCACATAATACCATCACTCCGATTTGTCGAATGAAGGATGGCAAATATGAGATGGATTTGGTGTTAAGAAACAATCGTACAACGAATGAACATCCATTAGGTATCTTCCATCCACATAGTAAGCTTCACCATATAAAAAAGGAAAATATAGGGCTGATAGAAGTAATGGGATTGGCTGTATTACCTGGTCGTTTAGCGAAAGAGATGGAAATATTAGAAGAAGCTTTAGTGAACCAATATAGTGAAAATGAATATGATGAATCCATACAAAAACATATTCCTTGGGCTAAGGAGATAGCTTCTCATTATTCAATAACGCAAGATAATACAAAGGATATTTTGAAAAAAGAAATTGGCATGGTATTTATGGAAGTATTAAAGGATGCAGGTGTATACAAAAGGAATGAACAAGGTTTGGATGGCTTTGTACGCTTTTTAGAAAACATAAATGAGGAATAAGAAATGCTAAGTCCAATTGATGTAACAATAAATGGCTTAAAGGGAAATGTGAATACAATTCATTTAGCAGAAGAGAATATAAAAAAAGAAGTAGTAAATAAGGATTGTACATATTATGCATTAACTTTAGCTGTAGAAGATTTCGTTGAGGCGAAAGAAGGGGTTCATTTACATATTCATACGCAGATGGAACCTAAGCGAATGTTAGCTTTATATATGTTTAACGATTGGTGGACTAGACCGGCTTTTATTGATTCTTTTACGCAAATACCTAATCGCACACAGGTATTAGTCATGGAAGAGGAAGATGGTTATGAGGCAATGTTGCCTTTGGTTTCACAATCTTTTAAAGCAGAATTCAAGGATACAGATAAGAATGAATTATGCTTAAGATTGTTTTCTGGTATGGAAGAATTGAAATTAGAAAATGTTCCATTTCTTTTGTGTGCTAAGGCAGATAAGGCAAGTGAAGCAATTCATAAGGCAGTAGAAGAAATGGCGAAAATGTTTGATGTACCATTAAAAGAAAATAGAAAGTATCCTGAATTTTTGAAGTATTTAGGCTGGTGTAGTTGGGATGCCTTTTATCGTGATGTAGATGATAAGGGTATAGAAGCTAAGGCAATGGAATTAAAAGAAAAGGGAATACCGGTACGATGGTTTTTGGTGGATGATGGATGGATGAGTAGTGAAGATATGAAATTAGCTGCTTATGAAGAAAATAAGGAAAAGTTTAAAGATGGCTTTAAAGATTTATTTGAACGATTGAAAGAAACAACTTCACTTTCTTGGTTTGGTGTGTGGCATGCAGTTTGTGGGTATTGGGAAGGCTTAGTAAAAGATAGTGAGTTAGCGAAAAAGAATCCAACAATAGAAGGAGAAGATGGACGCATCTATCCTGATCCATTTGATGCAGAAGATTTTTATCGTAATTGGTATATCTATTTAAAAGAAGTGGTTATTGATTTTGTGAAAGTTGATGGAGAAAGTTCTGTTGCGCAATTCTTCCAAAAGCGTATAGAAGGGCCTACAGCCGCAAAAGAGTTATTACAAACTATAGAAGAGGCTTCTAAGGTACTTGATGAGAATGTGATCAATTGTATGGGTATGGCTATGGAATCTATTGTGGCTAGAAGCAGTACAGCTGTATCGAGAAATTCAGATGATTTTGTGCCAGCTAAAGGGATGGAAGGTTTTAAAGAACATCTATTACAAAATGCATACAATAATCTTTATCACAATCGTATTTATGTAAGTGACTGGGATATGTTTTGGACGAAACAAGAAGATGCTAAGATGCATGCATTATTACGTGCAACAAGTGGGGGTCCAATTTATTTTAGCGATAGAGTGGATGAAACAAGAAAAGAAATTGTTGAACCATTGGTTTATGAAGATGGTGAAATCCTACGCTTAGAGCGCTCTTTACTACCAACAGAAGATTGTATAGTGAATGATCCATTTAAGGAAGGTGTACTTAAATTACATAATTATGGTTTATCTGCTCATTGTAAAGTAGGTGTTGCCTTAATGTTTAATTTAACGGATGCTAAACAATCCTATTCTTTTCAAGTAGATGAAATAAAAGAATTAGATAAAGAAAAAGAATATTGTATTTATGATTGTCATGCACATAAGGTTGTAAAGAAGTGCGAAGGAGAATTAGAAAAGGATAGCTATCAATATTATCTTTTTGCGCCAATGGGAAGAAATATGGCTTGCTTTGGCAGAATAGATAAGTATGTAGGTTTTACCGCAATTAGCCAGTGGAAGGAAGAAGAAAATTACGATTGTATTAAAGTAAAAGAAGCAGGGCCTATAGCTTGGTATACTGAAAAGAAAGTAAAAAGTGTATGCATAAATGGCGAAGAGGTAAATCAATATCTAAAAGAAGAGAATCATTTCTATACATTAGATTTGCCAATTGATGGAACTTGTGAAATAGAAATTACATATGCTTAAATGGTTAAAAACGTCATAGACATGGCGTTTTTATTTACAATTTACGACTTCTAGTCTATAGTTAGTTAGTATTAACTAATAGGAGAATGAACATGTTTTTGGAAGTAAAAGATATTCATAAAAGCTATGGCGAAAAAGATAATCGCATAGAAGTATTAAAAGGAATTTCTCTATCTATTGATAAGGGTGAGTTTTGTGTGTTGTTAGGTCCATCCGGTTCTGGTAAGAGTACATTACTCAATATACTAGGTGGCATAGATGAAGCAGATTCTGGAACAATAGAAATATTAGGTAAACAAATGACGATGTTGAAAGAGAAGGAATTGACGCAATATCGTAGAAATCATTTGGGTTATGTATTCCAAATGTATAATCTCATACCAAATTTAACGGTAAGAGAGAATATTGAAGTAGGTGCTTATTTAAGTAAAAAACCATTAGATATTGATCATTTACTTGTCTTATTAGGCTTAGAAGAACATCAAGATAAATTACCTAGACAATTATCTGGTGGTCAACAACAACGTACATCGATTGGTAGGGCAATTATCAAGAATCCAGATATTCTTTTATGTGATGAGCCTACAGGTGCTTTGGATTATAAGACTTCGAAAGAAATATTAAAGTTAATTGAAGATATCAATCGTGAATATGGAAACACCATCATTATGGTAACTCATAATGCAGCAATCAAAGAGATGGCAGATGTTGTTGTGCGTTTAAGAGATGGAATGATCCGCGATATTGTGCGTAATGTAGAAAAGAAGAAGGCTGAGGATTTAGAATGGTAAGACAAAAGAATCCTTTGCGTCATCGCGTGATCAGAGAAATTTTTGGTGACTTAGGTAAATATGCAACAATCTTTATCATGATGGTAGCAATGATTGGTTTAGCTTCAGGTTACTTGATTGCGGTAGATAGTATGCAAAAAGGCTATGCGGAAGGCTTTTCTCTCTATAACATTGAAGATGGTAATTTTACTGTGGCTAATAAGCTGACAGATGATCAAATTGATGAAATAGAAAAAAGTGGGAATACAATTTATCCTATCTTTTTTAAGGATGTAGAAATGGAAGATCATCATACATTGCGGATGATGGTAGAAAGAAAAAATGTGAATCAGATTATTCTAGATGAAGGTAAGATGCCTACTAGAATGAATGAAGTAGCTATAGATAGAAATTTTGCGGACAATAATCAACTTAAAATTGGTGATCATTTATCCTCCAACCAATATGATTATGAAATTGTTGGCTTAGTTTCCTTTTCGGATTATAGCGCTATGTTTTCGAGTAATAAAGATTCCATGTTTGATGCAATCTTATTTAGTGTAGCTGTGGTAAGTGAAGAGAGTTACGAAGCAGAAAAGGCAAAAGAAATCTATCGTTACGCGTGGCAATATGAATCAAAAGCGAAGGATGAAGCAGAAGAAAAGAAGTGGGCAGATGAGTTTGTGTCCACTGTAAGAAAGAATAGTGAATTAGAAGAATATGTACCGCAATACTTAAATCAAGCGATTTTCTTTGCGGGGGATGATCTACAATCAGATTCATCCATGATTCATTTATTCTTATATATCATGCTTTTGATCATGGCCTTTGTGACCTCTTTAACAACAGCAGATACCATCGTTAAAGAAGCGGGTGTAATTGGTACATTACGTGCCTCTGGTTATACAAAGTGGGAGTTATTTATTCATTATTTATCACCATTATTGTTGGTGATCTTTGTGGCTTGTATAGTTGGTAATCTGTTGGGTTATACCTATTTAAAAGATGTCATGCGTAATTTATATTACAATAGTTACTCTTTTCCAAATTATCCAACATTAATCAATATGGAGGCGTTTTTAGAAACAACAATTGCGCCAGTAATCATCATGATAGTTGTTAGTGTAATTGTATTAATGCGTAAGTTATCGATATCTCCATTACAATTCTTAAGGCATGATTTGAGTCGTAAAAAGAATCATTTTGCGATGAAATTAGCGCATTCTATTTCATTCTTCTTCCGTTATCGTTTGCGTGTAATTTTCCAGAATATACCGCATTACTTTATGTTATTTATTGGTTTATTATTAGCGAACATTTTATTATTATTTGGTTTAAGTTTGCCATATACCATAGATCATTATGAAGAAACGATAGCAGAAGATTTACTAGCGACAAAACAATATATTCTTAGTATTCCTGCAAATATCAATTTAGAAGCGGAAAGTATGGAAGAAAAAATGGCCTTGATGGAATTTATGCAAGGTATTGAGACAGAAACAGAGGGTGCTGAAAAGTTTACTTTATATCAACTCAAAACACATAATGCCGTGAAGGAAGAGAATGTATTAGTTTATGGTGTGCAAGAAGAAAGTGAGTATATTGACCAAAAGATACCCTATGGGAAGATCTATGTTTCTACAGCCTGTGCGAATAAATTCCGTGCTGAAGTAGGGAATGAAATTGAATTAAAAGAACAATATGAAGATAAAGTCTATACATTCAAAATCGATGGTATATATCCATATAATTCTTCAGTAGCTATCTTTATGAATCAAGAATACGCTAATGAAGTATTTGATTTAGGAGAAGAATATTTCTCAGCTTATTTTTCTGATGAAGAAATTAAGGATATTGATGAGCAATATATCGCTAGTGAAATTGATGCGGAAAGCTTAACAAAAGTAACACGTCAATTGAATGTTTCCTTTGGTGGTTTTATGAGGGCATTACGCATAGCTACATTTGTTATTTTCTTTACGATGATGTATTTATTGACGAAAATCATCATAGAAAAGAATAGTCAATCGATATCCATGGTTAAAATATTGGGGTATACAACACAAGATATACAAAAGCTATATTTACGTGCAACAAGTATCGTTACAATAGTGGAAATGCTGATTTGTTTACCTATAGCGAATAGCGTGAATCGATGGATGATAGAAGATTATATGTCAGCACGTATGACAGGATATTTACCATATCACGCACCGAGTAATTTATTTGTACGTATGTTTTTAACAGGTATGATTGCCTATATCGTTGTAGCAATATTAGAAATGGTAAAGATCTATCGTATACCAAAAACAGATGCATTAAAGAATGTGGAATAGGAGTAGGTATGAAGAAAATCACATTAGAAATTGATGGTATGTATTGTTCAATGTGTGAAGCACATATGAATGATGTGATTCGTAATTGTTATCCTAAAGCTAAAAAAGTATCTTCATCGTATAAAAAAGGGATAACAAGCTTCCTTTTAGAAGAACAGGTAGATAGGAATAAAATCAATAAGGCAGTAGAAGAAATAGGATATCAAATAAAAGGAATACAAGAAGAAGGGGTTCAACATAAAGCATTTTCTTTCTTTGGTTAAGGAAATGATAATAGAAGTAAGGGATTGTAATGCATAATCCTTTATTTTGCGACATTATATTGACACGATGTCAGAATGTGTTTAT
>JAFVFM010000134.1 GCA_017475415.1 Solobacterium sp. | reverse complement strand
TTTGAAATCACTATAGTCCTCTTTGTTCCAATTCTCTTGCATAAATTGTTCTAATTCTTCTAAAGTAAATGCCTTGTTAATTTTTATTACTTGTCTACCAATCATATACCCTCCAATATGCACTAACGCATATCCTCCTATAGCTTTATATTAGCACTTTATTTTTAGTTTTGAATTCACTAATAACCCCCTATATCCAACAAACTAAGCTTCGTACTTTCCCTTGTTATCACAAATAATCATTTTCTATTTTGCCCAATTTTCAGCCATTAAATCTGACACCCTTTGAAATTCTTCGCTATCACCATCATTGTCCCCCCTTTCAAATGTGGTCTATATCCATTTTAAGCGCTTCTTCTACAACCACGCTAGAACACTCCCGCTTCTTTTCCTCTCCTAAAAAAATATAATCATCTCAATGATATCTATACTCACATTTCCAAATAAAAATTCATCTAGCTATTAACTAGATGACCTATATATTCTTTATCTCGCTCTTTTCCAAGTAGAGCTAGATAGTAATACTAACATTGGATATATTTCTAATCTACCTGCTAACATACAGATAATCATAACAAACTTAGAAAATGGTGAAAATGCCGCAAAGTTACATGTTGGACCAACTGACGCAAAGCCAGGACCAATATTATTAAATGTAGCGATAATTGCTGATAAATTTGTTTCAAAGCTAAAACCATCTAAGGACACCAATAAGAAACTAAGACTAATCATAATCATATAGGCAATTAGATAGGCATTTGTATTCTGCAATATAGTTTCATCAATTGGTTTACCACTTATAAGAACTGATCTAACTTCCGTTGGATGTAAGGACTTATGAATATTCCTTCTTAATGATTTAATCAATAAGATAATACGTATATGTTTAATCCCACCACCTGTACTACCTGCACTCGCTCCAAATATCATCAAGATAAATAAGATAGTTTTAGAAAAGCTAGGCCATAAATCAAAGTCAGCTGTCCCATAACCTGTTGTTGATAATACAGTAGCGATAGTAAAGCTAACATGACGGAAGGTTTCTTCTAATGTAGCGAATAATGGACGTACATTGATACATACAAGTGTTATTCCCACTACAACTACTGTCCAAAAGAAACGAAATTCTTCATCTCCAAAGGCCTCTTTCCATTTCCTTAAAACAATTAAGTAATAAATGGAAAAATTCACACTAAACAACAACATAAAGACTGTTGTTACATATTGAATATAAGGTGAATAACTCGCTAAGGAATCATTCTTTATGCCAAAGCCACCTGTACCAGCTGTACCAAAGGCGATACATGTTGCGTCGAATAAACTCATGCCACCAAACATTAAGAAACACACATCTAACACCGTTAATACAATATAAATAATATAGAGTATTTTGGCTGTTTCTTTAATTCTAGGCACCATTTTACCAACAGAAGGGCCTGGTGATTCTGCTCTAAGTAAATGTAAGGAGAAGCCTTCATTTTTTGTACCTAAAGAAACAATAGACATCAAGAAGACTAATACCCCCATACCTCCTACCCAGTGGGTAAAGCTACGCCAAAATAATAACCCTTTAGGCATGGATTCTACTTCCAATAAAATGGAAGAACCTGTTGTTGTAAAACCAGAAACAGTTTCAAATACCGCATCAATATATTGAGGAATTGCGCCTGAAAAATAGAATGGTAAAGCCCCTAATAAGCTAATCACAATCCAGCTGATACCTGTAGTTACTAAACCTTCTCTTGCATAGAAACGCTTTTTTTGTACCTTTCTTGTACAAAGATAAAGAACTATGGCAATTATTGCTGTAATTGCGATTGATATCAAGAAAGCATTAACAGCCTTTGTTTCATGAAGATAATAACTAATGCCTAGGCTAGGCAGCATCAATGCACATTCAATTCCCAATAAATATGCGATGATTTTAAAAATCATTTTTAAGTTCATCTGCTAGCCCTCAAATATATCATTCAATGTAAAGATACCCGCATTTTTATGCGTAACTACAACAACCGAATCTCCCTTATGGAAGCTAGATGTACCATTAGGTATAATCAAGTTCCTACCATGACGGATAGAGGCAATTAATACATCATCTTTCGTGCGTATATCTTTTAATTGTTTACCTATATTTTTTGTATCTTCTTCTACTATGAATTCAATCGCTTCAACTTTACCATCTGCTATACGGTGAATGGTAATTGCTGCACCCTTAGAATTCTCTAAGGCACGTACATAGCGAACAATATCTGCTGTACATAATTCCTTTGGACAAACAACCGAGCCAATAGGCATATCCCCAATTAGCTTCGCTTCTCCACCTCTACCTAGCTTCGTTACAATATGCGGTACATTTTGTACACTAGCGTACATCGAAGAAACAATATTCAATTCATCCATCCCTGTTAAGGATACAAATGCGTCATATTCATCAATTTCTTCACTGTCTAATACAGCTTGATCAGAAACATCACCCTGAATAATTGTCGCAAAAGGTAAAGATTTCGATAGATTTTCACATGTTACAGGATTAGCTTCAATGATTGAAGTCGCAATACCAATCTTATGTAAGTCATTGCATAAGTAATAGGATATTTTTCCTCCACCCGCAATAATTGCATGCTTAACCGGTTTGGTGATTACACCTATTCGCTTTAACATATGATGCAATTCAAGCGCTTCACCTGTCACAAAGATACGATCATCTTTTTGAATGGTGAAAGTACCTCCAGGAATATGAGGCTCGCCATTACGTAAAATAGCACAAACTAAAACCTTACTCTTCGTTGTATTCTCTAAGTTCAACAATTGAACTCCCTCAAGAACACTACCTTCTTTTACTTTTAATTCCACAATATCCACTCTTGTCTTCGCAAAACTTTCACGCTTAAGAAAACCAGGATATTTCAATAACTTCGCTATTTCTGAAGCCGTTTGTGCTTCGGGATTAACAATTAAAGATAAGGCAAATACTTCTTTTAAGGCACTTGCTTGATCAATATATTCTGGATCACGAATACGCGCTATCGTACGTACATTCGGATTTAGTGCATGAGCTGTAATTGAACTTAATAAATTCACTTCATCCAAGTTCGTCGCCGCAACAAATACATCCATATTCGCTATACCAGCTTCTTCTAATGTTGTTTTAGATGCACAGTTTCCATTTAGTGTATTGACATCATATTTTCCTATCACTTCTTCTAATATTTTTGGATTACGATCAATTAAGGTAATATCATGCCCTTCATCACTTAATTCATCCGTAAGATTACGCCCAACCTTACCTGCCCCAGCAATTAATATTTTCATACTATTCTTCCTTTTTTCGTACGCATTCAATTGTACTCAATAGCTTATAAAAAAACAATTCGAAAAAAGCGCTATTGCGCTTTTCTCTTGATATTCATAATAAGGGGATAGAATTACACTGAGTAAATGTTAAGGGGTACATTTATCCAGGGCAGATATTCCTATCTGCATTTATAGAATACAAAATATTCTTATAAAAAATATCGAGTATTCGTGTGAAATTATGGGAAATCTATATTTCCAAAGATTTTCTTATCCCCATTTAACAAAAAAGCCCACATATTGTGGACTTTCCTTCTTATTTAGAATTCTCAACAGCATTTACTACAGATTTTACATAGTTCGCTGTATCAGCGAGTGTAGAACCTGTAACTGCATCAACATTAGCTAAGTCAGCTGCTGTTTTACCAGCGATGAATGCTTCAATTGCTTCATAGCTAGCTTTGATATCTGTTGTAGCGCCAGCTGCTTCTTTCATATGAGCAGAATAAGCTTCATGGTTATCCTTCTTAGAACCTAATACCTTGCCTTCTGGATAATTTGTAGCGAAATCTCCTTCGGCAGTAGCGTCAGAGTTAGGAACACCAGTATTGCCTTCAGCAGCCATATATTGGAATTCATCAATATATGCAGCTACGATCTTGTCACCTTCAACAACTGCAGAAGATAATGTGAAGCACTTTGTGCCATGTGCAGCATATTCAGCTTGACGAATTTCAACAGCACTAGCATCGCTTACTGCATATTCATTTTCACTAGCCATAGCGAGTTCAGCTGTTTCTGCAATTAATTTTACATAGTTAGCTGTATCAGCAAGTGTAGAACCTGTAACTTCATCTACATCAGCTAAGTCAGCTGCAGCCTTACCAGCAACGAATGCTTCAATAGCTTCATAGCTATCTTTGATATCTGTTGTAGCACCAGCTGCTTCTTTCATATGAGCAGAATAAGCTTCATGGTTAGCTTTCTTAGAACCTAACACCTTACCTTCTGGATAATTTGTAGCGAAATCACCATCAGCAGTAGCATCAGAGTTAGGAACACCTGTATTACCTTCAGCATTCATGAATTGATATTCATCTAAGAATGCATCAACGATAGTACCATCAGCTGCATTTACTACAACAACAGCACTAGAGAAGCACTTTGTGCCATGAGCTGCACCATATTTCGCTGCAACTTTAACACTAGCTTCACCAGCAGCACCTTTTTCTTCAGGTTCAGTGAAGGAAATCATTGTAGCACCTGTCATGTCATCTTTGTTTAATAACCAAATTGGTGCTTCTTCTACATGTAATGTTTCAAACTTACCATTGTAGCCACCTTCAGTTGTGAAATCTAATGTGAAGCTTAATGACTTATCAATTTCCCCTAAGTCAATTTCTACTGTCTCACCATCAGCTAAGCCACCTTCAGCATAGTTTTTACCTTTGTCGCTTCCAGCATTGTCAACAAGATAAAGTTCTTTTACAGATTCACCTGTAGCGTTTGTTACTGTATAGCTAGCTTTAGCTAATTCTACTTCAGCAACTTCTTCTTTTGTTTCTTCTGTTGGAGCTGGTGTTGGCTCTGCAGTAGAAGAATTGTTTGAGCAAGCAACGAGGCTAGTTGTTAAAGCCACAGCTGCTGCTGCTTTTAAAAACTTGTTCATGATATTTCTATCCTCCTATTACCCAATGGGCATATATATTTTGTCATCATTTATACCAT
>JAFVFM010000133.1 GCA_017475415.1 Solobacterium sp. | reverse complement strand
CATTTTTTAATTGTTACTTTTGATGCGAAGATTGTTGATGGTAATAAATATGAAGATTTAGCTCCATATACTGCAATCAACGATACAGATGTAGAAGAAAGAGCTACACCTAATGTTGGTAATGATCCTGTTATCAGTGATGAAAATCATGAAGGTATTCCTAATACAGCTAATTATGATATTTATGCTACATATCTATTAGATGAAGAAGGTAATCCTGTTAACGATGAGGAAGGTAATCCAAAACTAGATGAAGAAAAACCTACTCATGAAGATGAATCTAATACAGTAACCGTTAAACCGGAAAAACCAGTTGAACCTGAAAAACCTGAAATTGAGAAATATGTAAATCATGATGTTCATGCAAATCTTGTTGAATTCGATAGAATCTTCAAATATGACATCCTAGCATATGTTCCTAATGATGCTGATGCAATTGAAATCAATGATACATTAGTTGATGCATTAGAATTCGCTAATAGCGATAGAGGAATTATGGTTCCAGCTGAAAAGAGTGATATTGCTGAAGAAATCGTTTCATCCATTAAGGTTGTTGAAACTAATGACCATAAAGTGAATGGAACAGTTGCTAATATGGATGATGCTATGCAACTTAACGAAAAAGCAAATGTTAAGATTGATGGTAAATCATTAAAGGTAACTGTTGCTGATGCTACTGAATATCGTGGTAAATATATCCAAGTTACATTCTGGGCTAAGTATACAGATGAAATGATTAAAGCTGCTGAAGTTGGTGATTCTGATACGATTACAGATAATGGTGCTGTATTAGAAGGTGCTGATGAACATACAGGTACAACAAACCAAGCTTCCTATAAGATTAAAGTAGGTGATGATTGGTCTAGTGATCATCAATCAAATGTTGTTACTGTAGAAGCAGATAAGGTGAATTATGCTGGTGCTAAGGCTTGGGAAGGCACAGAAAATAATGCTTGGACAAGTGATGTAGAATCTGTAACATTCAACTTAGTTAAAGTTAATGGTGATAGTCGTGAAGTTGTAGCTACTGTTTCCTTAACAAAGGATGAACCAGTGAAAGACTTCCCAACACAACCAAAACTCATCAACGTTACTTATGATGTTGAAGAAGCTGATGTGAAATATTATTCAGAAGTGAAGAAAGGTGTAGCAGAAGCTGATGGTAAGACTACTGTAACAATTACGAACAAACCAGAAAAACCTGAAATTGAAAAGTATGTCAATAAAGATGTACACCAAGACTTAGGTGAATTCGATAGAGCATTTACATATGACATTATGGCGTATGTACCAAGTGATGCAACTAAGGTTGAAATTACTGATACATTAGTTGATGCATTAGAATTCGCTAAACAAGGTGATGGTAAGGGTGAAGCTACATTAGAAGCTAACGAAGCTGTAGCTAATGTTGTAGTCAAAGAAGAGAATAATCATAAGGCAAATGGTAGTGTGAATGAAGAAGGTAGCGAAGTTGCCTATAACGCAACAATCGATGGTAAGACATTAGTTGTTACTATTGAAGATGAAGCTGCTAAAGGTAAGTGGGTACAAGTAACATTCTATGCGAAGTATACACAAGCTATAATTGACTCTGCTAATGCGGGTGAATTCAAGACAATTGAAGATAATGGTGCTGTTATTTCTGAAATAGCTAGTCATACTGGTACAGAGAATAAGGCTTCTTATACAATTTATGTGAATAATGAAAGTGAAGCACGTGAAGAATATAAGGATATTCCAAGTAATGAAGTAACAGTAATACCTGCTACAGTGAAATATAGTGGTACAAAAGTATGGCAAGAAGAATGGCCAGAAAATGTTCCTTCTGTAGTCTTCAACTTAGTTAAAGTAGATGGTGATGCTAGAACAATTGTAGGAACAATCGAATTAACAAAGGATGAGCCTACAAAGACATTCAATGAAGTTGCTAAGCTTGTTGGTGTTGAATATGTAGTAGAGGAAGTAGCGAATGATGAACTCTATACAGAAATCAATAAGGAAATTGATGGTACAAATGTGACAATCACAAATAAACCTGAAATTCCAGAAACACCAGATGAACCAGATACACCAGAGATTGAAAAATACGTAAATCAAGCTGTTCATAAAGAAATTTCATTGGATGAAATCTTCACATATGACATTCAAGCTTACATTACAAAAGATGCAGAAGTTGTAACCATTACGGATGAGCTCAATAGTGATCTACAATTTGTATCTACAGCTGAAGATGTACAGGTAGTATTAGTTGGTGCAGAAAACAACCATAAACCTGTAAATAATATCCAAGCTGTAAGATTAAATGCAGATGCAACTGTTGAATTAGCAGGTGAAGCAATTTATGCAGAAGTAACAATCGATGGTAGAGTATTAACTATCCATATCCCTGATGCTACTGCATTACAAGGACAATGGATTAGAGCTACATTCGCTGCTAAGATTGCTGATGGAAAGAAGATTTCAGATCTCAAGTACACAACAATTACAGCAACAGATGTAGAAGATAGAGCTACTCCTAATACAGGAAATAGTCCAGTTCTTTCTACAGAAACACATGAGGGTGTTCCTAATAAGGCTAGCTACGCAATAGAAGTAGCGAATGAGGTTAAGTATAGAGATGACTCTAATACAGTTACCGTTAAGCCAAAGACAACAGAAATCACTGTTACTAAGGAATGGGATGACTTCGATAATGAATTAGGCTTAAGAAGCGCAGTAGAAGCGAAGTTATACAATAGAGGCGTAGATACAGGCTTAACAGTTATGTTAACGGAAGAAAATAATTGGACAGCTAAATTTACAAATCTAGACGCTAATGGTGTATATACAGTAGAAGAAACTACAAAGATCTACCGTACAATTCCTGAAGTTCAAATGGATGGTGTAAATGCACATATTATTAACCATACAAGACCATGGATTCCTGAAACACCAGATGATGGTGAAAAATACACAAGCTTCTCCTTATTAAAGAGAGTAGGTGCAGGATTAATTGGTGATAAGACATATACAATTATTGTTACAATTAAGACTAGTGAAGGCACAGGAGAATATGAAGTAGAACTCAAACCAACAGATCTCTATGTATTCGACTATGTACCAGTAGGTGCAACTGTAACAGTAAAAGAAAAAGATTCTAAAGAATATGTTGCTACATATTACATGAATGAAAAGGAAACACCTGCAGTTGAATTTGTCGCTGAGGAAAATGTTGAAAATAATATCGTTATCTTCAATAATGCTCCAAAGACACCAGACAAACCAACTAAGCCAAATGTTCCAACTAAACCTGTAATTGATACAAGTGATAATCAACATACAGGCTTATGGACAATTACCTTATTCTTATCTATGCTTGCTTTATTAGGCGGTATAGTATTAAGAAAGAAGCTAAACTAAGGCATTAAGGATAGGGCGAAAGCCCTATTCTTTTGGATAATAGTTAGTGCATACTAATTGCATTTATCGTTTGATTTGGTATCATGTATTCGAGGTGAAGAAATGAATTTGGCATCATGGGTTATTGTTATTTGCATTCTATTTATTGTCATATGGGATATTTATTATTTATTGAATCATGGCATGAGTGAATGTAATGGTTCTTGCAATAGTTGTGGTCCTAAATGTAAATGGACTGGTGATATAGAAAAGGCGAGAAGAAGATTGGCTTTTAAAAGAAAGATAAAAAAGTTATTACATATGTAAAATAGTAAAAAATAAGACGAATATACGCATATGAACTGTGGTATTCGTCTTTTTTAGTAAAATATTGCGAATATGCCTTTTTGTATTATCTTAGATAATTGTATTAAATAATGACAAGGAGGAAGATTATGCTAAGTACATGTGTAATTGTAGGCCATGTCGCTGATGATGTGGAAATTGTAAAAACAAGTAATGGGAATTCTTTATGCTATTTAACAGTAGAAACGAGTAGGCCATTTCGCAATGATGATTGATCAGTCACTAAGGATACCTTTAGAGTATTATTATGGAAAGGAATTGCAGAAGAATGTAAAGAGCAATGTGAAATTGGTTCATTAGTGGTGATTCGAGGTCGTTTACAATCTAATCGTTATGAAAAAGATGATAAGGTCTATTATAACTATGAGATTGTAGGTGAAAAAGTAACTTATGAATCATAGTTAACCTTTTACTATCTTCATTACTATCCTACATAAGTAGGGAAAAAGGGGGACCTCTTCGTTGTTCTTGTGTATTCACACCCCCTTTTTTTCGTGAAATAGTTTTTTCTTTCTTGTTATATGTAGTAGAATGAGTAAGGAAAAAAGAAAAGAGGTACATATGGCATTTGATTCATTAAGTGATCGTTTATCGAATACGATGCGTAATGTTGTTGGTAAAGGCACATTAACGGATGCGAATATGGAAGAAATGCTGAAAGAAGTGCGTCTAGCACTTTTGGAGGCAGATGTTAACTATCGTATAGTAAAACAATTTTTAGAAGATATTCGTGAAAAAGCTAGAGGTGAAGATGTATTAATAAGCGTTGAACCTGGTGAACAATTGGTTAAGATTATTCATGACCAAATTGTTGAACTATTAGGAACGAATGAAGAAGGTATTCATTTTAAAGAAAGTGGCATAACGATTGTTATGCTAGTAGGTTTACAAGGCACTGGTAAAACAACTAGTGTAGCTAAGATTGCGAAATTATGCCAAGAAAAACAAGGGAAGAAATGCTTGTTGATTGCTGCAGACGTCATTCGTCCTGCTGCTATTGAACAACTACAAACTTTAGGTAAAGAAATAGGCAGTGAAGTATTCAGCTTAGGTACAGACCATAGTGCATTAGAAACCGTTAAAGAAGGTTTAGCTTATGCAGAGAAAAATGGTTTTGATACAGTATTTATTGATACGGCAGGTCGTTTACATATAGATGAAGAGTTGATGAAAGAATTAGAAGATATTACGATTCTTTCTCATCCTGATGATATCTTATTGACTGTCGATGCAATGACAGGTCAAGATATTGTAAATGTAGCCCAAGCGTTTAAAGAAGCCTTACCTTTGACGGGTCTTGTTGTAACGAAATTTGATGGTGACTCCCGTGGTGGTGGTGTACTATCGGTAAAGAAGATTACAGATGTACCAATTAAATTCGTCGGTGAAGGCGAAAAATTGGAAGACATGGGTATATTCTATCCAGATCGTATGGCGGATCGAATCTTGGGTATGGGAGATATCGTTTCTCTTGTGGAAAAAGCTCAAGAAAAGATCGATATGGAAGAAAGCGAAAAGATGGCTGAGAAGATGCTTAGTGGAGAGTTTGGCATGGATGATATGCTAAAACAATTTGAGCAAATTCAAAAGTTAGGGCCATTGGGTGGCATATTAAAGATGTTACCAGGGATGAATCAATATGCTGGTATGCTAGATGATATTAAAGCAGAAGATGCAATGAAACATACTAAGGCAATTATTCAATCGATGACGCCATATGAACGTAAACATCCAGAAAAGCTAAGAGGTACAATGAAGAAGCGTATTGCTCAAGGTTCTGGTACTTCGGTTAATGAAGTGAATAAATTAGTCAATCAATTCTTGAAAATGAAGAAGATGATGGGCTCTTTTGGGGCAATGTCTAGAAATGGTGACTTGAGCGAAGAGAAGTTAGAACAAATGATGAGTAATGTTCAAGTTGACCCAAATATGTTGAAGAAATTTAAGAAATTCTAATTGATTAACCTGTCAAGTAAAAATACTTGACAGGTTATTTTGGTTTGCTATAATAACTACTGTTGAATAGGAGGTAAAAGTCATGGCAGTTAAACTACGTTTAAAGAGAATGGGTGCTAAAAAAGCTCCAAGATATCGTATTGTTGCAGCTGATTCTCGCTCACCTAGAGATGGTAGAGACATTGATACAATTGGTTGGGTAAATCCTACTACGGATCCTGAAACAGTTCATGTTGATGCAGAAAAAGCTTTAGGTTGGTTAAGAAATGGTGCTCAACCATCTGATACTGTTCGCAATATTCTTTCCAAACAAGGAATTATGAAACAATTCCATGAAGAAAAAGTAGCAGCGAAGAAGAAGGCTTAATTATGGAACTCGATAAGGTATTATATGACCTGGTTAAACCTATGGTGGAAAATACAGATCAATTAGAAGTTCGTATTATGCCAGGTTTAAATGATAAAGAGATTCAATTGAATGTCTATGCTACAGATGAGGACATTGCACGTCTTATTGGTAAAAAGGGAAGCATGGCTACTGCTTTACGCCAAGTAATGTCAGTTGCTTCTCATGCCGAAAATAAACGTATTTCGATTAAATTCGAACAAATCTAGGATGTGCATACATCCTTTTTTTGAGAGGAAAATAAAATGGAATATATACGCATAGGGAAAATATTAAAGACGCATGGTTTAAAGGGCGAAGTAAAAGTTTATAGCTATACTGACTTTAATGAAGAACGCTTTAAAAAGGGAAATACAATTTATTTTGAAATAGAAAATGAGTTTCTTCCTTTTGTTGTGCATTCTTATCGCCTTCAAAAAGGCTTTGTATATGTGTCTTTTGAAGGCTATTTAGATATCAATTTAATTGAACAATATAAAGATACATATCTATATTTTGATAAAGCTGAGCGCAAAGCCTTAGAAAAAGGCAAATATTATCAAGATGATATTGTGGGCTTAGCTGTATATGATGAAAATGATCAATATAAAGGTAAGGTCATTTCTATTGAAGAAACAGTAGGTGCACAAAATAATATGCGTATACAATTAGAAAATGGTAAGGAAGTATTATTCCCTTATGTGGATGCATTAGTCATAGATGTAAATTTAGAAAAACAAATTTTACATTTACGCTGGTTAGGGGGGATAGAGTGAAAATAACGATATTAACTTTGTTTCCTGAACTATTCGAAAGCTTTTTGAAAACATCGATTATTGGTCGTGTAGTACAAGAAGGTATAGTGGATGTAGAATGTGTGCAGATACGTGATTTTGCCTTAGATAAATATAAACATGTAGATGATAAGCCCTTTGGAGGTGGTGCAGGTATGGTAATGAAATACCAACCTGTATTAGATGCCTTAGATAGCGTAAAAAAGGATAATAGTTATACTTTATTAATGAGCCCACAGGGCAAAGTATATAATCAAAATAAGGCGAAAGAATTAGCGCAAAAAGAACATATTATTCTTCTCTGTGGCCATTATGAGGGGCTAGATGCACGTATTACAAAACATGTAGATGAAGAAATCAGTATTGGGGATTATGTATTAACAGGTGGAGAATTAGCAGCTATGGTCATTATGGATTCCCTAATGCGTTTAGTTAAGGGGAGTATTAATGCAGCATCCTTAGAAGAAGAATCATTCGAGGATGGTTTATTAGAATATCCTCAATATACGCAACCTGCAGACTATAAAGGCGATAAAGTACCTTCAATCTTATTATCAGGCCATCATGCCAATATTAAAGCTTATCGCCACAAACAAAGACTTCTTCAAACGAAAAAGAAAAGACCGGATTTAATTGCACAATATACTTTAAGTATAGAAGAAAAAAAGAAGTTAGAAGAGGAAGAAGATGAAGAATAAGAAAAAATCTTTAGTTTGGTTTACCTTTTGCCAATATGTTCTATTGCCTTTTGCGATTGTGATTCTTTTCTATTTACTCGCTTCTATTATGCTGGAATTATTTGGTATAGATATCTTTCCTGTTATCTTAAAGAGGCATTTAGGCATTGCGAATGTATTTCGCTTAGGTAATTATTTCTGGGTAGTCATCTGTAAGATTGTTTATTTAATCCTATTACTTATCTTTGCGGGTAGGGCTTTTAGACGCGCCTTTCATAAAGCTCCAGGTGGTTTATATGATTGGATTATCTTCTTACTATTATCTACCTTTGGTATAGTAGTTGAAGTCTTATTCTTAGATCATCCAAATAGCCTATTTCTCGCTATTTTTTCCAATATTCATTTGTTAGGAATACAGAATTACTTTTTCCCTTTAAAAGACCCGCAAACATTAGTTCTTTTACGTTTCTTAAAAATATCAGCGATTATCTTTTCACTGATCTATTTCTTAGTGAATT
>JAFVFM010000132.1 GCA_017475415.1 Solobacterium sp. | reverse complement strand
GTTGATATCAATCTTAACTTGATCGCACTCTTCAATAATCTTATCGATTTATTCGCCACCCTTACCAATAACGATACGAATCTTATCTACTGGGATAGTTAATGTATCCATCTTTGGAGCATATTTGCTAACTTCTTCACGTGGTGCAGAAATCGTTGCTTCCATATTATCTAGAATTTCCATTCTTCCTTTATATGCTTGAGCAAGAGCTTCTCGTAAGATTTCTTGTGAAATACCAGTAACTTTAATATCCATTTGTAAAGCAGTAATACCTTTTCTTGTACCAGCTACCTTAAAGTCCATATCACCATAGTGGTCTTCCATACCTTGGATATCTGTCAAGATAGAATAGGTATCTCCCACAGTAATTAAGCCCATTGCAACACCGGCAACCATTGCTTTAATTGGTACACCTGCAGCCATTAAACTCATCGTACCAGCACAGATAGAAGCTTGAGAACTAGAACCATTAGATTCTAATACTTCCGCACTTGTACGAATTGCATAAGGGAATTCATCTTCACTAGGTAATACTTGAGCCAAAGCCCTTTCGCCTAATGCACCATGGCCTATTTCTCTTCTGCCAGGTGCGCCCATTCGACCTACTTCACCAACAGAGAATGGAGGGAAGTTATATTGATGCATAAAACGCTTTTCTGTTTCTGTTGTTAAATCATCAATAATTTGAGCCTCACTTAGAGCACCTAAAGTAGTAACAGATAATACTTGTGTTTCACCACGTGTAAATAAAGCTGAGCCATGAACACGAGGTAACAAATCTACTTGTGAATCTAATGGACGTAATTCATCTAAAGCACGGCCATCTGGTCTAACTTTATCTTCAGAAATTAATCGTCTTACTTCATTAGCTTCAACTTCAACAGAATATTCATGTGCTTGTTTTACCATCTTATCTTTTTCAGCATCATTTTCCCATTCCAGTTTCGCTACTTCTTCTTCCATTTCGGCAATTAATTCATCAATCTTGCCATAACGCTCAAGCTTGCCTTTAATTGAAACAGCTTCACGGATTCTTTGTGCACCCTTTTCATCAACTAAAGCCTTTACTTTAGGATTGATTTCATATAGTACAACTTCCATCTTTTCTTTCGCACAATCAGCAATTATTTCTTCTTGAATTACACATAGTTCTTTAATTGCATCATGTCCTATTTGTAAAGCAGTTAACATATCTTCTTCGCTAACTTCTTTTGCTCCAGCTTCTACCATATTAATTGCAGCCTTTGTACCAGCTACAGTTAAATTTAAATCCGCTTTTTCACTTTCTTCTACACTTGGATTGATTACATATTCACCATCTACACGAGCCACAATAACACCAGCTACAGGGCCATTAAAAGGAATATTAGAAACACAAAGTGCTAAAGAAGAACCGAATAAGGAAGCCATTTCACTACTACAATCAGGATCAACTGAAAATACAGTATTTACAATTTGTACTTCATTACGGAATCCTTCCGCAAATAATGGACGAATAGGACGATCAATTAAACGTGCAGTTAATGTAGCATGTTCACTTGCTCTACCCTCACGACGTAAAAAACCACCAGGAATTTTACCTGCTGCATACATTTTTTCTTGATATAAAACTGTTAATGGGAAGAAATCTGTATCTTTTGCTTCATTACTTGCTGTAGCTGTAGATAATACTACAGTATCGTTATAACGAACAAGGATAGATCCCCCCGCTTGTTTTGCAATTTCACCATTTTCCACAGTAATCGTTCGACCATGGAAATCCCAACTTTTAACATATTTTGTCATGTTTTATCTTTCTCCTACTGATTATTCATTTTCAACGTACCTATTCTAACACAACAAGCATAGGAAAGAAAATAAAAAATGGCCTTAGCCATTTTCGTTAAGACTCTGTTTTCCAAAGTCCATGTAGATTGCAATAAGCATATACAGCTTTTACTGGTTCTTCACTATAGAAGTCAGCTTTCGGATCATCTTGCGGTGTTAAATAAGCAATACGGAAACCTTTTTCTGATTCCAAGACAATAAATTCAATATAGTGTTCTTCACTCATTGGATGATTTACACTACCAACATTTACACTTATTGTATTCCCTTCTCTTGTGACTACTGGAACATGCTTTTCTTGTGCTGCATCATTTACATTAGCTTCTAGAACTTCCATTGCTTCTCCACAACATTTTGTAGGACAAGCAGAATCTTTTAAAACTACCGCAATCTTTCCACAGCCATTACAACGTACTATTTTCATAAATACAATCTCCTTGCTCTTATTTTAACATAGCTATTCGACAGACTTTAAGCTTTCTACCATTTTTATTAAGTCTAACTTCTTTCTCATCATTAAATCTACCAAAAAGCCAAACACTATCGTCAATAAAGTCGCCAACAAGAAACTTAATGGTTTAATATCTCTACCATACATAATATAGTCCATTTCTACAGTATGCATAATAAAATGATGAAGAATATTTCCAATTGGCAAACCTACAATCGAACCTAAGATAACCAATAAATTATTTTCTTTATATATATACTCTGCAACTTCTTTTTTTCTAAAACCCAATACTTTCAGGGTTGCAATTTCTCTTTCCCTCTCACTGATATTTACATGGATTAAGTTACCTAATACCACAAAGGCTAAGGACATAGAAGAAAGAATAAGTGTTAATACAATTAAATCTAAGCTCTTAACAGTCGTTTTGAAATTTTCTAAAACTGTATCAAAGAATTCAATATCTTCCACACCACTAGTTTCTACTAAGAATTCACGATACTCCTCACTCTTAGAATCATCATTCAGTTCAATTAAGAAGGAATGATCTTTTAGTTTTGAACCGAAATATCTTTCATAACATGATTCACTAATAAATAAATAATGGCGTACATACATTTCTGTAATCGCAGAAATAGGAATAGCTTTAATTTCTCCATTTTCTGCCTCAAAGGATAAGCTATCACCTACCTTTACATTCATGTTTTCAGCTAATTTTTCATTAATGATAATACCTTCATCATCCAATTGTATCTTTTCTTTACTTATACGATTACGTACATCATACACTTGATGAATATCTTCGTTTTCTTTAAATACTTGTACAAGTACTGTTTCATCTAATCCATTATGATTCAATGCCTTAGCACTATAAGAATGTACATAAGTCAGATTTTTCGTTAAAGGGTGCGCAAGAATATCTTCTTTTGCTTGTTCGATTTCTTCATTTGATAAAGTACGCTTTAAAGAAACTTGGCCATCATAATGATAGATTTCTTCGAATTGTAAATTCACCATTTCATTAATGGAATCTCTTATTCCAAAACCTGTTAATAATAAAGCTGTACAACCAGCTACACCAATAACCGTCATCATAAAACGTTTTTTATAACGGAATATATTTCTTAAGGTAACCTTAGAATTAAAGGATAACTGCTTCCAGAAAAAAGGGATTTTTTCAAGGAAAATACTTTTTCCTAGCTTAGGTGATTTAGGACGCATCAATTGTGAAGGCACCTCATGCATGTCACTATGACAAACAAAGAAAGTCGTCAATAACATACTAGCCATAAATAGGATTGAGGAGAAAAGAATTAGACGATAAGGAATATAGATATGTATAGGTGGTAAGGCATACATCATTTTCCATGTATTGTAAATGATAATTGGAAAACTAAATATGCCAATTATACTACCCATTACACAACCCATAATCGTTGCTAATCCTGCATAGATAAGATATGTAGACATACAAGAAAACTGACCATAGCCTAAGGCTCTTAGAATTCCTATTTCACCTCTTTGTTCGGCAACTAAACGCGTCATTGTGGTTAAACAAACTAGAGCTGCTACTAAAATAAAGAAAAGCGGAAAAATATTCCCAATGGCTCGCATTTGTTTAACTGTATTCTTAAAGGTTGCACTAGCATAATGCTCGCTACGATCTAATACTGTCCATTGATTCTCTTCTAATTCATCTATTTCTTTTTTTGCTTCCTCTAAATCCTTTTTTGCCTGATCAAGTTCATTTTTTCCTTCTAAAGTTGCTTTTTCTAAAGCTACTTTAGCCTCTTTTATCTTATCTTTCGAAGAATCTAATTCCTTACGATTTTCAGCTATTGTACCTGCTCCATTATCAATCATCAATTGTGCT